>USMP01000107.1 GCA_900555795.1 uncultured Eubacteriales bacterium | reverse complement strand
CCTGCCTCTTCCACTGCTGCAATAATATCCGAAGATGCAGCACTGCCTTCTACTCCCATGGAATTTGTCAGCAGGCTTACGGCCACGGCCCTGACGCCGGGGACCCTGGACACGGCCTTCTCTACGTGGGCGGAGCAGGCGGAGCAGGTCATGCCGGTGACGGGAAAGGTCTGCTTCATAGGGGATTCACCTGACTTTCTGTGTGATATTCCGGGGCGGATCCGGGAAGTTCCCATCTGCGCGCCCCCGCCGGGAACTTATGGGGGCTTTCGCCGCCTACTTCATCAGCTTCTGCAGCACGCAGACCAGTTCCTCGACCACCTGGTCGTCCCCCTGGCGGATGCCGTCCGCCACGCAGGTATGGATATGTTCCGCCAGCAGCTCCTTGCTGAAGCTGCCCAGAGCTGCGCTGACCGCGGACACCTGCACCAGGATGTCGGGACAGTAGGCGTTCCGGTCCAGCATCTCCCGCAGGCCCCGCACCTGGCCCTCAATGCGGCTGAGGCGGTGGCGCAGCTTTTTCAGTTCCTCCTGGTTTCGCTCTCTGGTCTTGTGACAGGCGCAGCACTGACTCATGGTGTTCCTCCCCGTGCCCGGACGGGCTGTTATTTATACCCCTGGGGGGTATCCTGCTTACACGGCTATTGTATACCCCTAGGGGGTATTTTGTCAAGAGCCTTTCGCAAAAAATTGATTTCCCCCGCAGAGCGGCGCCCGGCGAAAAATTCGCCGGGCGCCGTGTTTTACCGTTTTTCGCCGGGCTTAAACAGCAGGGCCGCCAAAAAGCCAAAGAGCACGGCGGCGGCGATGCCGCCGGCGGTGGCTGTGAGCCCGCCGGTAAAGACGCCCAGCAGGCCCTTTTCCGCCACGGCCTTGGACACCCCCTTGGCCAGGCTAGAGCCAAAGCCCGTCAGAGGCACGGTGGCTCCCGCCCCGCCCCACTTGGCAATGGGACCGTACACACCGATGGCCTCCAAAAACACGCCTGTCACCACATACCCCGTCAGAATACGGGCAGGGGTCAGCTGGGTTCTGTCGATGAAAATCTGTCCGATGACACATAGGATGCCGCCGCACAGGAAGGCGTTCAAATACTGCATACATGGTTCCTCCTCCTTGAAATGGGTTCCCTATTCCCGCTCGATCACAACGGCGTGGCAGATCGAGGGGATGCTCTCGCCCTGGAAAGTAGAAGTAGGGGACAGCAGGGCGCCGGTGGGCGCAAACAGAAGCTTCTTCCATTTTCCCTCCTCCATTTCCCGCAGCAGGTACCCGCACAGCACCGACGCGGAGCAGCCGCATCCGCTGGCTCCGGCGTGCATATCCTGCTGCTGGATGTCGTAGAGCAGCATCCCGCAGTCCTGGTAGTTGCGGGACATATCCACCCCGTCCCGGGCGAAGAGGTCCGAGACGATCTGGTGGCCCAGGACGCCCAGATCCCCGGTGAGGACCAGGTCGTAATCCCCCGGCTTGGTGCCGGTGGCCGCGAAGTGGGCGGACAGGGTGTCGTAGGCCGCCGGGGCCATGGCGGCACCCATGTTGTTGGCGTCGGTGATGCCCTGGTCCACAATCTTGCCGCAGGTGACGCAGGTGATCCGGGGGCCGCTTCCCTCCCGGCCCAGAATGACGCAGCCGGCGGCGGTGGCGGTCCACTGGGCGGTGGGGGTGCGCTGGCTGCCGTAGGGCACGGGCATGCGGTACTGCCGCTCGGCGGTGCAGAAGTGGCTGGAGGTCATGGCCCCCAGCCTGTGGGCAAAGCCCCCGGCGATGAGCAGAGACCCCAGGGCCAGGCTCTCCCCCATGGTGGAGCAGGCGCCGTACAGCCCGAAGAAGGGGATGCCGAACTCCCTGAGGCCGAAGGAGGTGCCGATGCACTGGTTCAGCAGGTCCCCCGCCAGCATATAGTCCAGATCCCCCGGGGAGAGGGACGCCTTCTCCAGGGCTTTGCTGAGGGCGCTTTTCTGCATGGCGCTCTCCGCCTTTTCCCAGGTCTTTTCCCCAAAGAAGCTGTCGTTGCTCAGGTGGTCGAAGTAGGCGGCCAGAGGCCCCTGGCCCTCCTGCCGGCCGCCCACGGCGGCGTGAGAGAGGATGACGCTGGGCTGCTGGAGGGCGACGGTCTGCCGCCCCAATCGATTTTGCATGGTCTTCGCCTCCGTGACTGGATTGGCCGAGTTGGCCTGTTCCCTTAGAGTGGCTGTTTTTTCAAAAATTATGTGTTCCCAGTGGAAATTCCAGGGGAAGTATTGTATAATATATTTCTATGTTTTCTTCTGTGTTTGCATGTGCCAGGCGGCAGTCCACTTTTACGATCTTGGAGGGATACCCATGTCTGAACCAATGAGGGCCTTCGGCTATATCTGTCCCGCCTGCGGAAAGCGGGTATACGGGGAGCGGACCCGGTTTGCGCTGAACGCGGCGGCGGTGGCGCTGGTGTGCGACTGCGGCCGCAGTGAACTGACGGCGGAGAGCGACGGGCGGGTGTTTCGCCTGACGGTACCCTGCGGCGTCTGCGGCGGGGAGCACCGGGCGGAGGTGGACGCCGGGCGGGTGCTTCAGGGCGAGGGCGTGGGGCTGGCCTGCCCCGGCACCCGGCAGCTGTGCTGCTATATAGGGGAGCCCCGCCGGGTGGAGGCCGCCATGGCGGATCTGGAGGAGACGGTGCGAAAGCGGAGGGACGGCGGGGACGACGCCTTTGTGGACAGCGTCGTCATGTACGAGGTGCTCTCCGAACTGCGGGACATCGCGGCCCGGGGCGGTGTCAGGTGCGCCTGCGGCAGCCGGGACTACGCCGTGGAGGTCCACGGCGCCTCTGTGGATCTTACGTGCCGGGCCTGCGGGGGGCGGCTGCGGCTGCCCGCCGCCACGGATGAGGACCTGGACCGGCTGTGCTGCCAGTACACTCTCACCATCAAGGGGAGGGCGGAATGCTGAGCGCCTGCTTTTTGCTGTTTTTCGCCATGGTCATCGCCTGCCTGGCCATGGGGTGGTCCGTGGCCTGGGCCCTGCTGGGCGGGCTGCTGCTGTTCTGGGGCCTGGGGCTTTACCGGGGCTTTACCAACCGCCAGCTGTGGGAGATGGCCTGGCGCTCCTGCAAAAAATCCATGATTGTGGTGACAGTGATCGCCCTTATCGGGGTGATTACCGGCCTCTGGCGGGCCAGCGGCACCATCGCCTACTGTATTGTGGGGGGCACGCAGCTGGTGACGCCGAAGCTGTTTCTGGTGGTGGCCTTTCTGCTGTGCGCCGCCCTCAGCTACGTGCTGGGCACCTCCTATGGGGTCAGCAGCACCATGGGGGTGATCCTGATGGCCCTGGCCCGGGCCGGCGGCGTGGACCCCACGGTGACGGCGGGTGTCATCCTCTCCGGGGTCTACTTTGGGGACCGGTGCAGCCCCGCCTCCTCGGCGGCCAGCCTGGTGGCGGCGGTGACGGAGACGGAACTGTACCGCAATGTCCGCCAGATGCTGCGCACGGGCCTGCTGCCCACCCTCCTGACCCTGGGGGCCTATCTGCTGCTGAGCCTGCGCCACCCCATCACCGGGGTGGATGGGGCGGTGCTCTCCGCCCTCTCCGGCCGCTTCGCCATCTCCTGGACGGCGCTGCTGCCGGCGCTCATTATGTTCCTGCTGCCCCTTTTCAAGGTGCCCATCAAGCTGGCCATGGCTGTCAGCATCGGGGCGGCGGCGGTGCTGGCCTGGGCGGTGCAGGGCTTTGCCCCGGCGCAGCTGCTGGCCATCGCCTGGGGCGGCTACCATCCGGAGGACCCGGCGCTGGGGGCGGTGCTCTCCGGCGGCGGCGTCACCAGCATGGCCGTCAGCTATGTGATCGTCACCCTCACGGGGCTGTACTCCGGCGTGCTGGAGGGCACCGGAAGCCTGGCGCCCCTGGAAAAGGCCGCCGCCGCTCTGACGGAGCGGGTGGGCCGGTTCCCTGCCATGGCGGCGGTGTCCACCCTCTGCGCGGGGGTGCTCTGCAACCAGGCTGTGACCACCATGCTCTCCGCCCAGCTGCTGGGCCGGAACTATGAGGACAGGGAGGAACTGGCCATGGATATCGAAAATTCCGGCATTATGATCGCGGGGCTCATCCCCTGGTCCATCGCCTGCAGCGTCCCGCTGTCCATGCTCCGGGCGGATGTGAGGGCGGTGCCCTACGGGCTGCTGCTGTGGCTGACGCCCCTGTGCTATGCCTTTACCAAGAGACGGTTCTATCCGGAGCGGAAAACCAGTGAGAAGGGAGACTCCTGACGATGATTCAATTTTTGGCCCGGCGGCTGATCCGGGACCGGGACAATGTAACAGATCCCGCCGTGCGGCGGGCCTACGGTGTGCTGTGCGGATGCGTGGGCATCGCGCTGAACCTGGTGCTCTTCGCCGGGAAGCTGCTGGCGGGGATTCTCAGCGGCTCCATCGCCATCACGGCGGATGCCTTTAATAACCTCTCCGACGCGGGCTCCTCGGTGGTGACCCTGCTGGGCTTCAAGCTGGCCGCCCAGGCCCCCGACAGCCACCACCCCTTCGGCCACGGGCGGCTGGAGTATGTGTCCGGCCTGGTGGTATCCATGGTGATTTTGCTGATGGGCCTGGAACTGGGCAAGGGCTCCGTGGACAAAATCCTGCACCCCGAGAGGGTGGTGTTCAGCCCCCTGGTAGCGGTAATCCTGGCGGCTTCCATCGCCGTGAAGCTGTATATGGCCCTCTATAACCGGGCCGTTGGCCGGCGCATCGACTCCGCCGCCATGGCCGCCACCGCCGCTGACAGCCTCTCGGACTGCCTGGCCACTGGCGCGGTGCTGCTGAGCACCCTGGCGGGCCATCTCTGGGGGATTCAGGTTGACGGCTGGTGCGGTTTGGCGGTGGCCGGCTTCATCCTCTGGGCGGGGATCAACGCCGCCCGGGAGACCATCAGCCCTCTGCTGGGCCAGCCCCCCGCTCCGGAGTTTGTGGCCCAGGTCCAGCACCTGGTCCTCAGCCACCCGGAGATCATCGGCATCCACGACCTGATTGTCCACGACTACGGCCCCGGTCGGCGGATCCTGTCTCTCCACGCCGAGGTCCCCGCCAGCGGGGACATTCTGGTGCTGCACGACGTGGTGGACTCAGCGGAGCGGGAGCTGGCCGGGACCATGGGGTGCCTGGCCACCATCCATATGGACCCGGTGGTGACGGAAGACGCCCTCACCGCTGATACCCGCCGGCGGGTGGCGGAACTGGTGCAGATTATTGATCCGGGCATCACCATCCATGACTTTCGCATGGTGCCGGGACCCACCCATACCAATGTGATTTTTGACGCGGTGATCCCCTTTAACTGCCCCCTCAGCGACCGGGAGGTGGCCGGCCGCATTCAGACTGCCGTCCGGGCGCTGGATGGCAACTACTTCGCGGTGGTGGAGGTGGAGAAAAGCTACGTGTAGATGTCCTGCCGGCGGGAACCTTTTTCCCGCCGGCAGCGTCTATATGGACAGACTGCCGGGGCGCTGGCTCCGGATATCTGGAAAGAGGGGATCCGAGGAT
>USMP01000106.1 GCA_900555795.1 uncultured Eubacteriales bacterium | reverse complement strand
CCCCGGACCAGATCAAAGCCCAGCGGCCTCCCCTCCCGGTCATAGGCATCCCACAGTTCGCGCGCCATCCGCCGCACCTCAGGCCGCCAGCCAGGGCAGCAGCCCGGCGGCCTTCAACCCGGTCAGCACCAGCGTCACAGCCCCGGCCGCCCAGCAGTAGTAGGCAAAGGCACCGAAGCGGCCCTTGGCCGCCACCAGCTTCAAAAGGCGGATGGAGAGATAGCCGGACACCGCGGCCACGGCCACACCCAGAAAATAGGCAGGCAGCAGGGAGGGATCAATGCCCGAGCGAACCGCGTCGGCAATATGGAGGATATTCGCCCCCAGCACCGCGGGGATGGAGAGCAGAAACGCAAACCGTACCGCGAACTTCCGGTCCATGCCGCAGAAGCAGCCCATGCAGATGGTCATGCCGGAGCGGGAAATCCCGGGGCAGGTGGCCACCGCCTGGCCCACACCCACCAGCAGCACGTCCCGGATGGTGGCCGTCCGCTCATTCTTGCGGCCCTTCCGCACCCGGTCGCAGGCAAAAAGCAGCGCTCCCGTTACCAGAAGGGCGGCTCCCACAAACCACGTGTTGGCGCTGAGGCCCTCCACAAAATCCTGAATAGGCAGCACCGCAAACAGGGGCAGGGTACCCACAATTAGCAGCCCGATGAGACGCCGGGCGGGCGGGATCTGCTTTGGCATGCCGCCCCGGGCCACATCCCGGATGGTCCGGAAAAACTCCAGCACCATGTCCTTGATGTCCGTCCAGTAGGCGGCAAACACCGCCGCCAGGGTGCCGAGATGGAGCAGCACGTCAAAAAATATATCCTCCGTCCCCTCCACCGACAGGCCCAGCAGGTTCTGGGCGATGGACAGGTGGCCGGAACTGGAGATGGGCAGAAATTCCGCCACACCTTGGATGATTCCCAAAATCAGAGCATTCAGCAGGGACACGGCAGCGCCTCCTTATGTTATAGGTCGTAGACAGTGGGGAAAAGCGCGGGCTCTTTTCCGGTAAATGGATTTCGCGCCGCCCGCAGCGCGGGGCTCCGGTGAGCCCTCTGGTCTGTCAGAAAATGCCTTTCATATTATGATAGCACAATTGTTTGTGTTTTTCCATAGTTTTTTGCGGATCAGGGCCGGGGCGGACAGGCGGCGAAGAAAAGCGTGTCACCCTGGACGCGGCGAAGGAACCTCCGGTTTCTTCACTCCGTTCAGAATGACACGCGGGCTACTGGGCCTGTCGGTCCAGAGCGTCCTTGGCGGCGGCCTGCTCGGCCTCCTTCTTGCTGTGGCCCTCTCCCTGCCCGATGGGTTCACCGTTCAGGCACACCTGGAAGAGGAATGTCTTGTTGTGGTCAGGGCCGTCCTCCGCCACCATGTGGTAAGTAAGCACCTGGCCGCTCTTGCGCTGGATGATCTCCTGCAGCGTAGTCTTATAGTCCCGCCGGTCCTCCGCCGCAGGCGCCTGGCTGAGCAATACCCGGTGGATGAGGCTTCGGATCTTCTCCATACCGCCGTCCAGGTACACAGCGGCAAATACGGCCTCCACCGCGTCTGCCAGAATGGACTGGCGCTGCCGCCCGCCGCCGGCCTCCTCGCCCTTGCCCAGCTTCAGGTAGCTGCCCAGATCCAAAAGCTTTGCCACCTCGTACAGGCTCTGCTCGCACACCAGCGCCGCCCGCATCCGCGTCAGATCCCCCTCCGGCAGGCTGCCGTAGGTTTGAAACAGGAACTCCGCCGTCACAAAGCCCAGCACGCTGTCTCCCAAAAATTCCAGGCGTTCATTGCTTCCCACACCACTGGAGCGGTGTTCATTGGCGTAGGAACTGTGATTGAGCGCCTCCGCCAGCAGTGTACGGTCCCGAAAGCAGTAGCCCAGTCTTTCCTCCAAAGATTCCATTGCGTATCCCTCCCTTCCTACGGAAAAAGCCTCGCCCAATGGGCGTCACACGCCCGTTCGACGAGGCTCTCTCGCATCTCATTTGTCCAGCTTCTTCGCCAGGAAATCGACGCAGTCGCCCACAGTCGTCAGGGTTGCCAACTCCTCCTCGCGGACTTCACCGATCTTGAACTCCTGCTCCATGCCCATAACCAGTTCCACCAGGTCCACAGAGTCGGCGCCCAGATCTTCCTCAAAAGAGGTATCCTCCGTGATCTCGTCCAGTTCAACCGCGAACTGGTCGGCGATGATCTTCTGCAGCCGCTCAAAAATATCCTGCATTTCCTCTTCCTCCTTTCCCAGGGGACTTTCGGGGGGTCCACTGGCATGATAAATCTTTTCTTCCTGCCTGTCAATAGCCAATCCGGATTTCTCCGTTCCCGGCCCTCACCGGCTGATTTTCATAAGATCGATATGGGCCGCAATGTCCTCCGCCATACCGCTCTGCGCCACCCGCTCCGCCTGATACACGGCGTTTTCAATGGCTCTGGCCCCGCTGGAGCCGTGGGCCTTAATCACAGGCTTCGTCAGCCCCAAAAAGGGGGTGCCGCCGACAGTATCCGGGTTCAGCCGGTCCCTGAACTCCGCCAGGCCGCCCTTCACCAGCAGCGCCGCCAGCTTGGTTCCCGCGTTTCGCAGAAACATCCGCTTCACTTCGCCTCCCATAAAGGAGCCCACGCCCTCGATGGTTTTCAGCATTACGTTGCCGGAAAAGCCGTCGGCCACGATGACATCACAGCCGCCCTTGATGGCGTCCTTCGCCTCGATATTGCCGGTAAAGCGCAGGTGCCCCGCTTCCCCGGCGGCGCGCAGCGCCTGGTAGGTATCCCGGCGCAGCTGATCGCCCTTGGTGTCCTCCGCGCCGATATTCAAAAGTGCCACCCGGGGCTTTTCAATCCCCAGCACCCGCCAGGCATAGAAGCTGCCCAGATAGGCGAACTGGGTCAGATACTCCACGGAACACTCCGCGTTGGCCCCGCAGTCAATCAGCACCGCCTGCCCTGCCGCGGTGGGAATCACAGGGGCCATGGCGGCCCGGCGGAGACCCCGGACCCGCTTTACCAGCAGCGTTCCCGCCGCCAGCAGCGCCCCGGTGCTCCCCGCGGACACAAAGGCGTCCCCCTCCCCTGCGGCCAGCATCTGCAGGCCCACGGTGATAGAGGAATCCTTTTTTACTTTAAAGGCGGTCGCCGGGTCGTCGTGCATGTTGATGACCTCCGTAGCCGGCGCAATGCGTACCTGGGCGGGCAACTGGGAGGCGCCGCACTGGGCGGCGGCGGCTTTGATGTCCGCCTCCCGGCCCACCAGCACCAGATCCAAATCCTGCCGCGCCCTGGCCGCGTTCAGCGCGCCCCGGACAATTTCCACCGGCGCGTTATCCCCGCCCATGGCATCGATAATAATCTTCATACCCACCTCGCTTTCCCCCCTTCCAAGAAGGGGTCTTGGGGCGAAACCGCAGCCCGCCCCACTATTTCTCTACTTCTGCCTGCAGCGTATCGATGATCTCCAGCGAGCGCCGGGAAATTTCCGCGTTCTTATTCCGTTTCCCCTTAACCCGGTAGCCCAGAGGGGAAATAATCCCAAAATTGATATTCATGGGCTGAAAATGGGCCACCGTCCCATCGGAGACATACAGGGCCAGAGCGCCGATGGCGGTCTCCCGGGGAAAGCACACCGGCTCCATCCCTCTCAGCCGCCGCGCCGTCTCCACCCCCACCAGAAAGCCGGAGGCGGCGGATTCCACATAGCCCTCCACCCCCGTCATCTGACCGGCAAAGGAGATGCGGGGCTGCTCCCTCAGGCGGTAAAACCGGTCCAGCAGCCGGGGAGAATCCAGATACGTATTGCGGTGCATGACGCCATAGCGGACATACTCCGCGCTCCGGAGAGCGGGGATCATGGAAAACACACGCTTCTGCTCCCCAAACTTCAGGTGGGTCTGAAAGCCCACCAGGTTGTAGATGGAGCCCGCCGCGTTGTCCCGGCGCAGCTGCACCACGGCGTAGGGCTCCGCCCCGGTTTTGGGATCCCGCAGGCCCCGGGGCTTCAGCGGCCCGTAGCGCAGGGTATCCTCCCCCCGCCGGGCCATGACCTCCACCGGCATACAGCCCTCAAAGACCTGCTTGTCCTCAAAGCCGTGGACCTCCGCCTCCTCCGCCTGACATAGTTCCCGCCAGAAAGCCAGATACTCCTCCCGGCTGAGAGCGCAGTTGACATAATCCGCTGTCCCCTTGTCGTACCGGGAGGCAAACCAGGCGTGCCCCATATCGATGCTCTCAAATGTCACCAGGGGCGCGGCGGCATCAAAAAAGTTCAGGGTGCTGTCCGCGCCGAAGAGGTGGGAGAGGTGCTCCGCCAGGGCGTCACTGGTGAGAGGGCCGGTAGCCACCACCACCTCCCCCTCCGGCAATGCCGTCACCTCCCCCTCCTCCACGGTGATGAGGGGGTGGGACCGGACGGCATCCGTCACATAGGCGGAAAAACCCTGCCGGTCCACGGCCAGGGCGCCGCCGGCCTCCACCCGGGTAGCGTCCGCCGCCCCCAGAATCAGGCTACCCAGGCGGCGCAACTCCTCTTTTAAAAGGCCCACCGCGTTTTCCAAGCCGGCGCCCCGCAGGGAGTTGGAACACACCAGTTCCGCGAAGTCCTTGCTGGAGTGGGCGGGCGTCATCTTTTGGGGCTTCATCTCCCGGAGCGTTACCGGGACACCCCGCCGGGCCAGCTGCCAGGCGGCTTCACTGCCGGCCAGGCCCGCGCCAATTACGGTTACATTCATGTTTTCCCTCTTTATCATCCCAAGCCCACAAAAACAGCGTCTTCCCTTCTGAAGTAATCCTCTGTATTGCTGCTCAGGCCGCTGGCCTTCCAGGCCTCTTCAAAGGTAATGTCATCCCTGCTGCTCAAAATCACATAGGTGCTGTCCCGCTGGGCGCTAGGCAGCCTGCCTGTGATCTCCAGCCTGTGGGGATAGGCATACTCATCTGTTTTCCAGGTGCCGTCGCTCATCCCGTAATAGGTCCCGGTTGTGAAAACCTTTTGCTCAGCCAGGTACTCCTCTATCAACTCACGGGGGACTCCGCAAAGGTTTTGACTGCGTACGGCTCCGTGCCGCTCCGGGAGCAGCCGGACAGGCTCAGCGCACAGGCCACGGCCAGCAGGAAAGCGGCTGTCCTTTTCACGCCTGCTCCTCCGCCGCTTTGGCATCTGCCTTCTTGGCCGCGCTTTTTCTGGCGGTACCTTTGGCAGCTGCCGCAGGCTTCTTCGCCGCGGGCTTGGCCGCCGCCTTCCTGGCAGAAGTCTTTTTCTCCTTGGCGGGGGCCTTCTCCGCCGCCCCGGTGGCGGCGGCATCGACGGCATCGGCGGTTTCGGCGGCATCGCCGCCCTCCTCGGTCTTGGCCGCCTTCTTCCGATACCCGCCCCGCTTGTCCTCGGGGGTAAAGTTGGCGCACTGCTCATTGATGCAGAAGGGCTTCTTAAAGCCCTTGCCGGACTTTTTAAACATGGTCTGGCCGCACACCGGGCAGTCGTCCGCCACGGGGATATCCCATGTCATAAAGTCGCACCGGGCCGATTCATCCTTGTCGCTGTTGTGCTCGCAGCCGTA
>USMP01000105.1 GCA_900555795.1 uncultured Eubacteriales bacterium | reverse complement strand
GCGTGTCCGGGGCCGCCTGTGTATGCAGCGCTCAGACGGGGCCGTGGAGAGAACGGCCGGCTTTTCTCATGCGCACGTTATGGGACGGTTTTGCAGGGCGGAGCGGTCTGATAGCTGGTAATCTCCACCTTTTTCAGCAGTTCCGTCAGCAGCTGCCAGTCCTCCGCCGAGAGTCCCGCGGAGATCCGCTGGACGAATTCGTCATAGATCCTGTCCAGTACCGGCACCATCGCCTCACCCTGGGACGTGAGAAACAGCTGATACTGCCGGCGGTTGTCCGGGTTGGTCTCCCGTCGGATGTGGCCCATGTCCTCCAAACGCCTGGCGTCCCGGGCCACGCCGGCCTTGTCAAGGGCGTAGTAGCTGCAAATCTCCTCCTGGCTTGCGCCGGGAGTTCGATGGACATATATCACAATAAGATGCATGATGCCCACATACTGGTAGGGGGCCAGACCGCATTTCAGCGCCCGCAGCCGCTGGCGGTTGATCCGCAGAAGGCTGGACAGTACAGGATCAGGCATGTGTGCTTCACCTCGCCTCAGCCGGCTGGAGATCGCCGGCATCCGCCTGCTCCAGCTGCTCAGAATTCTGCTGGTCCTGTGCCTGCCGTACCTGCCGGGAGATGCTGCGCACCAGGGGCAGCGCCAGCAGCAGGGACAGGATGTCCGCCACGGCCTGGACCGAGGCGACGCCTACGGAGCCAAAGAAGTGGGACAGGGGATAGACAATGGGGAGGAAGCAGGTACCCTGCCGGGCGGTGGACAGCAGCAGCGCACCCTTGGCGTGGCCCAGCCCGGCGCAGAGCATATTGACCACTGCCACCCACGCGTGGATGGGCAGCGCCAGGCACTGCAGCCGGATGCAGAGGGCGCCCACCTCCTGCATGGCGGGATCCGCCTCCGCGAACAGGGAGATGGCCTGATGGGCGAAGATACCCAGAATCAAAGCCATAACCGTGGCGCCGATGATGGCTGCACGGGAGGCGAAGCGGTGGCTCTCCATAACCCGGTCATAGCGTTTGGCACCCCAGTTGTAGCCCACCACCGGCTGGAAGCCGGTGCCGAAGCCCAGAATGATGCCGAAGGGGAACATCATGATCCGGTTGGTAACGCCGATACCCGCCAGAACGGAGTCGGAGATGCCGCCGGCAATGTTGTTGATGACGATGGCGGAAATCACCGCCAGTCCCGAGCGGAACATGGAGGAGGAACCCACGCTGACGACCTGGAAAATGATGTCTTTTTTAAAGTGGAAATTGCGGATGGACAGGCGCAGCATGCTGCGGCGGGTCAGATAGGGGAAAATCAGGATGGAAAAGCTGACCAGCTTGGAGATGGCGGTGGCCATGGAGGCGCCCGCCACACCCAGATCCAGCCCAAAAATGAAGATGGGGTCCAAAATGCAGTTGAGAATCCCGCCGAAGCCCATGCCGATCATGGAGAGCATGGCACTGCCCTCCGCCCGCAGGCACTGGTTCATGACAAAGTTGCCCGCCATAAAGGGGGCCACCAGCAGGACGTAGGTGGCGTAGTCAATGGAATAACTCTCGCAGGTGCTGGTGGCGCCCAGCATGCGCACCATGGGCTTCATGAAGGTGATGCCCAGCAGCATGATCACCGCGCCGAACCCTACCGCCAGAAAGAAAGCGGTGGAGAGGACGCTGCTGGCCTTTTCGTCCTTCCGTGCGCCCAGCAGCCGGGAAATGTAGCTGCTGGCGCCTACCGCCAGCATGGACCCGGCCATCATGATGATCTGGTCCAGAGAGGCGTTGACGCTGACCGCCGCCGTAGCGTTGGTGCCCAGGGAACTGACAAAGTAGGTGTCGGCCAGATTGTAGATGGATGTAATCAGGAAAGAAATGATGGATGGCACCGCCATCTTGGTGATGACCCGGGGCAGCGGGTCCCGCAGCATCATATTCTTCCTGGCTTCCTGTCGTGTGCGTTCTGTGTCTGACATGGTAGATAATTCCCCTCTCTAATTGTTTCACTTGCAACTGTTTCATTCGAAACGTATTGTACCACAAAGAAGAATCTTGTCAATAGCGTGTTTTCCAAAATTTATTTCCACAGGTCCAGGTCCGGGGGCAGAAATAAACCACAATGTGTGAAAGCCGCCCTTCACAGGGGGAGAAAAGACGTTTCATATTCTGAAAATTCAGTAAAATAGCCAAAAAAAGCAAAAAAGCTTTGTCGGGTTTGGACTTGCTGCCAATTTGTGCTTTTTGTATAATAGAGACAACGGCAGCAATACAAATGAACAACCATGGGAGGAACCAGGATGAAACGAACGATTAATCCAGGCACGGAGAAGCGGACGCTGTTTTGTCACGACGATATTTGCTTTTCCCACACCACGGACCTGCGGGGGGAGCCGCTGGAACTGCGCATGTCCATCCAGACGGTGATGAACCGGCCGGAAAACCGCAGAGGGGAGGACCCGGATGAGACATCGGTCAGGGGGGTGCTCCCGGTCCTGATTTGGATCAACGGCGGCGGCTGGCGGGGCGGCCACCGGAACATCCAGGCTCCGGAGATGGCCTACTTTGCCCAGCGGGGATACGCGTCGGTATGCATCGACTACCGCAGCAGCGGCCAGGCCAAATTTCCCGCCCAGATCGAGGATGTCAAGACTGCGGTCCGGTTTTTAAAGGCCCATGCGGAGCAGTACCACCTGGACGCCGGCCGCATCGCGGTGATGGGCCGCTCGGCGGGGGGACATCTGGCCGCCATGGCGGCGATGAACGATGAGGATTTTGTAACGGGGGAGTGGTCGGAGCAGTCCTCCCGGGTGCATGCAGCGGTGGATATGTTCGGACCTGTGGATCTGGTCATGCTGCATGACATCAACCGGGAACTGGCGGCCAAGCCCGGATACCGGTGGAGCGACGTCATGGAAACCCACGAGGGTGCGCTTCTGGGGGGTGATCCCGCTACCCTGCGGGAGCGGTGCCAGGCGGCCAGCCCGGCTTATCGCATTCGGGAGACCATGTGTCCCCTGCTGATTCTCCACGGGGACAAGGACCCGCTGGTTCCCTTCGCGGTCAGCCAGGACTTTTATGAGCGGCTTCAGGCGGCGGGCCTGGGGGACCGGGTGGAACTGGTTACGGTGAAAAACGCGGGCCACGGTACCCGGGAGTTTTTCCAGACATCCACCAAGGAGTGGATTCTGCGGTTCCTCAATAGGGCTCTGAAGGTCGACAGCTGATTTGCGTCAGCTTTTGACGGCAGGAGGCGGCGCCATTGCCCGGCGCCGCCTCCTGCTGCCTGTATCAATCTGTTGTCCCGTCCAGATGCAGGGACTGCACGTAGTCGATAAAGTGGCTCATGCCGCTGAAGAGATAGCCGCTGCTCTTCCACACCAGGCTCACCTGCACCGGCATGGGGGGGTTCAGGGGAATGCTGACCATGTCCTGAATGGAGTCGGAGATGCGGCCGAACATGAACCCCACCGCAATGTTCCGGGAGACCAGCTTCCGCACGGTGGAGAGCTGGTCGGTGTAGAGCAGCACGTTGGGCTCTATACCGGCCACGGCGAAGCGCTGCATAATGCTCTCCGTTTGAAAAAAGCTGTTTTTAAACAGGACCAGGGGCTCCCCCGCCAGATCCTCCACCGCCACGCTCCGCCGGTTCACCAGGGGGTGGAGCAGGGAGACGCAGCAGACGGTTTCCAGCCGCTGGATGGGGATGGCGCGGTAGCCGCTGTCAAAGGGCCGGTCGTGGGGCAGGAAGGCCATGTCCAGCTGTCCCTCCGCCAGCTGCTGGAGCAGCCGTTTGCGGCCCGCCTCCTCAATATTGACGCTGGCCTCCGGATGGGCCCGCAAAAACCCGTAATAAATCTGAGGCAGCAGCAGGGAACCGATCATGGGGGGAATTCCCAGCTGGAGCTGCCGGCGCTTTTGGCCAATGTCGGCCATGGCCTGCCGGACCTGGTCGGCGTGGGTGAGGAGGCTGTCCGCCAGTTCCAGAAAATGGAGCCCCTCCTCTGTCAGGGACATCCCCCGGTATTGGCGCAGAAACAGCACCACGCCGAATTCCTGCTCCAGGTCCCGGATGGCGCTGGAGATGGAGGGCTGTGAGATATGCAGAAAGTCGGAGGCCTGGGTGACGCTGTGAAAGCGGCATACCGCCTGGAAATAGCGCAGCTGGGTCAATGTCATATGGACCGCCCCCCTGTGAAATCCGTCTGTGGGAACAAAGTATACTTATGATATAGGAAAAAACTATATTTGTCAACGTGCTCCCGATTTGGGCAGGGGTACTGGCCCGTGGAAAAGCAGTTTTTTAAAAAAATCCAGTTGGGACTTGTTGAATTTGGTCAAATCGATTACTATACCAAATAGTGCAATGGGCCGCTCCGCCCCACAGCAGGAGGGGGAGCCGGCTGATTTATGGGAAGCCAGGCGGCAGCCGCTTGACGGCTGCCGCCCTGTTCTGCCGCATTTTGTCGAAAAAGAGGGATTCGTGGTAAAGGGATTTTCCAAACAACAGATCTGGGTGCTGCTGGGAGCGGCACTGTTCCAGTGCGCGCTCATTGGCGTGCTCGTCAACAGTGCCAGCGTGCTGCTGGCCCAGATTCAGGGGGAGTTAGGCCTGCCTATGACGCAGATCTCCGCCTATCATACGATCAAGAGCGTTGTGGGCGCCGTGGGCGGCGCTTTTTTCGCGGCGGTATTTTTCTATGGCTTTGTCTTCGCTATGCCCAACATCAGCATCTCCCGGTGCAGCGTGTCCGCCTACGGTGCCGAGGGTGCGAAGCGGTACATGGGGCTGCACACCAGCATCAACAGCGCTACCAGCGCCCTGTTTTCCATGAGCGTGGGACTGCTGTACGATGCCTCCCAGAGTTTCCAAACCGTTTTGCTGCTGGGAATCGCTGTGTGCTGCGCCTCGGCCATGGCTGCGCTGTATATGGATTTTGCCACCAGAAGGGCACCCGCGGTGAACGGCTAGAGGGATTGGAAATGCCCGGGGCGGCCTTTTCTAGGAGGCCTGAAAACAGCTTTGGCAGCAGGTGCTTTGCCCTGCTGCCAGTTTGCTGCCGCCGCCCGGCAGGCGGCGTATACGCGGGGCCTTGCATCCGGTGATCCCGTGTGGTATGCTGGAATCAGGAGCGGGACAGTTTGGGCCGTGGAGAGGATAAGAGATGGATACGCTGCTCAGTATTGTATGTGTGGTGTCAGGGATGATTGTTACGTGCAAGCCGGAACTGGTGTGGGAAATCCAACATTTCTTCTCTGTAAAAAACGGAGAGCCGACGGAAATATATCTGAAAGTCATGCGTGGTGTGGGGATTCTGATGATCGCTTTTGGCGTGACGGCCTTTCGCTTTTCAGCCTTTCGGTAAATGAACCTCCACTTGCCTCTGGACAATAGCAGCCCAAACAGCCTGCCCAGCGGGGAGACGCCGGGCAGGCTGTTTTTTTGCTGTTTTATGGGTCCCGGCTCTTTCAGCCCCGGACCGCTCAGCCGGGGAGCAGCAGGTGGATGAGCAGGTTGGCGCTGCCGCCTACATAGACGTCGCGGTCGTCCACGGCGGCGATGTTTTCCTCGATCACCTGCATGGTTTCGGCGAGCAGTTTGCGCTCATTGCCCATATCGCGGATGATTTCGGCGAAGATCTGCCGCACGGACTCGATCGGCTGCCCGGCAAGGCGCTCGGTGAG
>USMP01000104.1 GCA_900555795.1 uncultured Eubacteriales bacterium | reverse complement strand
GCCCAGCAGGTTGCCCGCGCCGCGGATCTCCAGGTCCCGCATGGCGATCTTGAAGCCAGAGCCGAACTCCACATACTCCCGGATGGCCGCCAACCGCTTGGCGGCGGTCTCCTGCAGCACCTTGCCCCGGCGGTAGGTGAGATAGGCATAGGCCCGCCGGGCGCTGCGGCCGATGCGGCCCCGGATCTGGTGGAGCTGGGCCAGCCCCATCCTGTCCGCGTCCTCGATGACCAGGGTGTTTACGTTGGAGATGTCGATGCCGGTCTCGATGATGGTGGTGCACACCAGCACGTCGATCTCTCCCTCGCTCATACGGCTCATGACGTCGTTGAGCTCCTCCTGGCTCATCTTCCCGTGGGCCACCGCCACCGCCGCATCCTCCCCCAGCAGCTGCTGAAGGCGGGCGGCGGTGCGCTCGATGGTCTCCACCCGGTTGTGGAGGTAGTAAGCCTGGCCGCCCCGCTCCAGCTCCCGGCGCAGGGCGTCGGAGAGCACGCCCCAGTCGTGCTCCAGCACATAGGTCTGCACCGGCTGCCGGTCCTGGGGCGGCTCCTCCAGGGTGGACATGTCCCGGATGCCGGAGAGCGCCATGTTCAGGGTGCGGGGAATGGGGGTGGCGGACAGGGTAAGCACGTCCACCTGCTTGGAGAGCTCCTTGAGCTTCTCTTTGTGCTGGACGCCGCCCAGACCGCCGGCGTGTTCCCCATCCACATGGGGCGTCTGGGCCTGGACGTGGTATGCTTCACCGGCCACAAAAGCCTGATGGGCCCCCAGGGCACCGGCGGCCTCTGCGTGGGGGAGGGGGTGGACATCCGCCCCTGGAAGGTGGGGGGCACCGGCGTGCAGACCTTCTCCCCCCACCAGCCGGAAAATTACCCTACCCGCCTGGAGGCGGGCACCCTCAACGGGCACGGCATCGCCGGTCTGTCCGCCGCCCTGGACTACATCCAGGCCATGGGCCTGGACGCCATCCGCCGGCGGGAAATGGCCCTGATGGAGCGGTTTTACCAGGGGGTCCGGGATATCCCCGGCATACGGGTGTATGGTGATTTCACCCGGGAGCGATCTGCCATCGTGGCCCTGAATCTGGGAGAAGATGACTCCGCCGCCGTGGCGGACGCCCTGGCCCAGGACTACGGCATCGCCGTGCGCTCCGGCGGCCACTGCGCCCCCCGGCTCCACCGCGCCCTGGGCACCCAGGCCCAGGGGGCCGTGCGCTTCAGCTTCAGCTGGCAGAACACAGAGCCGGAGGTGGACACGGCGGTCCGGGCCCTTGCGGAATTGTGCCCATGAGAGAAAAACAGCTTCGGCTGCTGCTGACCTTTCACACCACCGCCGCCGCCATGGCCATGGACCGCTTCTGCGCCCGCCAGGCAGTGCCGGGCCGGCTGATCCCCGTGCCCCGGGCCATCACCGCCGGGTGCGGCATGTGCTGGTCCGCCCCGCCGGAGGCGGAGGCGGCGGTTCTTCAGGCAGCGGCAGAGGCCGGTGTGGAGGCGGCAGGCGTCTACCAAATGCTGGTCTGAAAACTTCTCTCCGCCCTCCCCGTTTTTTTCCAGATTTCCGTTGACTTTTTTCCTCCGCAGGTGTATGCTGTCCACAGCAGAGCAACTTATCTATTACACATTGTGTATGTATGGAGGACAACTATGGCACAGTTCATGGACGCACTGGTAAAGCCGACTGCGGGGCCCGGCCTGGAGCTCCGGCAGGTCCCATCCCCCAGCCGGGAGCCGGAGAGGTACTCATCAAGATCCACAAGACCGCCATCTGCGGCACAGACGTACACATCTACAACTGGGACCCCTGGGCCCAGCAGCACATCAAGCCCCCCATGGTCATCGGCCACGAGTATGTGGGCGAGGTGGCGGCGCTGGGGGCCGGCGTCACCGGGCTGCAGGTAGGCCAGCGGGTCAGCGGCGAGGGGCACATCACCTGCGGCCGCTGCCGCAACTGCCACACGGGCAACATCCAGTGGTGCAAGGACACGGTGGGCGTGGGCGTGGACCGGGACGGCGCCTTCGCGGAGTATGTCTGCATCCCGGAGAGCAACGTGATTATCATTGACGAGAGTCTGCCGGAGGATGTGGTGGCCTTTTTCGACGCCTTCGGCAACGCCACCCACACAGCCCTGATGTGGAGCCTGGTGGGGGAGGACGTGCTCATCACCGGTGCGGGCCCCATCGGCATCATCGCCGCCGGCATCTGCAAGTACGCCGGAGCCCGGCGGGTGGTGATCACCGACATCAACGAGTATCGTCTGGAACTGGCCCGGAAGATGGGGGCGGACGCCGCCGTCAATGTGGCCAGGGAGGATCTGCGGGACACCATGCGCCAGCAGGGGCTGGTGGAGGGCTTTGACATTGGCCTGGAGATGAGCGGCAGCGGCAGCGCCCTGAAGCAGATGTTCTCCGTCATGCGCAACGGCGGCAAGGTGAGCCTGTTGGGCATCTCCAACCGTCCCGTGGAGTTGGACATGAACGACATCATCGGCCGGGGCCTGACGCTCCAGGGGATCTACGGCCGGAAGATGGACAACTGGCACCAGATGAGTTACATGGTCCAGGGCGGCCTGGATCTGACCCCCGTCATCACCCACCGCTTCCACTACACCCAGTTTGAGGAGGGCTTCGCCGCCATGAACAGCGGCAAGTCCGGCAAGGTCATTCTGGACTGGACCAAGAAATAAGGAGGATGCAAGCTATGAAACAGGCACTGGAAAAGTATCGCCAGGAACTGGCTGCCATCCGTGAGGCGGGTACCTGGAAGGACGAGCGGATCATTACCACCCCCCAGCAGTCCCGCATCGACACCACCGCCGCCAGGCACGTAGTGAACATGTGCGCCAACAACTACCTGGGCCTCTCCGATCATCCGGAACTGATTGCCGCCGCCAAGGAAAGCTACGACAAGTGGGGCTTCGGCCTCAGTTCCGTCCGCTTTATCTGCGGCACCCAGTCCATCCACAAGGAGTTGGAGGGGAAACTCAGTGAATTTCTCGGTATGGACGACGCGATTCTCTACTCCTCCTGCTTTGATGCCAACGGCGGCCTCTTTGAGACGCTCCTGGGGCCGGAGGACGCGGTGATCTCCGACGAGTTGAACCACGCCTCCATCATCGACGGCGTCCGTCTCTGCAAGGCCAAGCGCTATCGCTACAAGAACAACAGCATGGAGGACCTCCGGGTCCAGCTTCAGGCCGCCGACGAGGCTGGCTGTCAGGTAAAGCTGATCGCCACCGACGGTGTGTTCTCCATGGACGGCTACATCGCCAACCTGAAGGGCATCTGCGACCTGGCCGACGAGTTCGGCGCCCTGGTGATGGTGGACGACAGCCACGCCGTGGGCTTCATGGGCGCCACCGGCCGGGGCACCCCTGAGTTCTGCGGGGTCCAGGGCCGGGTGGACATCCTCACCGGTACCTTCGGCAAGGCCCTGGGCGGGGCCTCCGGCGGCTACACCGCCGCCCGGAAGGAGATCGTCGACCTGCTGCGCCAGCGCAGCCGCCCCTACCTCTTCTCCAACACCCTGGCTCCCGCCATCTGCGCCGCGTCCCTGAAGACCCTGGAACTGCTCACCGCCTCCACGGAACTTCGTGACCGGGTCCACGCCAACGCCCGGTACTTCCGCAGTGAGATGGAGAAGCTGGGCTTCGACCTGCTGCCCGGCGAGCACCCCATTGTCCCCATTATGCTCTATGACCCCAAGATCGCCGGGGAGTTTGCCAGCCGGATGCTGGCCAAGGGCGTGTATGTGGTCAGCTTCTGCTACCCCGTGGTGCCCAAGGGCCGGGACCGCATCCGCACCCAGATCTCTGCGGGCCATACCAGGGAGGACATCGACTTTGCCGTGGAGTGCTTCCGCCAGGTAAAAGCTGAGATGGGTATCTGAAACCAATTTGGGATAAAAGAGGGCCGCTGCTTAAGCAGCGGCCCTCTTTTATCCCAAATGCACCAGCCTGTCGATCCCCAGAGAGAGCACCAGCGCCCCCGCCTCGGTCTGAAGGCCGTGCCGGCTGTTGACGGCCTCCATAATGGGGGCACGGAGTTCTGTGGGAGCCACAATGGCAATAATCTCCTTTTCCGCCTGGCGGGCGACGCCGGAAAGCTGCTGGAAACTCTCCTCCCCCACCCAGCGTCCACGGATGATGGTTCCGCCCCGGGCCCCGGCCTTCCGGGCCGTGTCCATAACCTCATCGGTAAACCCCTGATTCACCGTCGCCAAAATAAGGCTGCTCCGCTGCTCCATCTCCCCACACTCCTCCTTCTCCACTCTCGTCCGGGCGGTGATGACCGCCGCCATCAAATTGCTCACCGCTCCCAGCCTGGCGGTGAAGGCGATGCCCCGGCCGGGAACCTGCTCCCGGAGGTCATCCTCCAGGGCGTCCAGCAGGGCGCGGATCGTCTCCGCCGGGGCCAGGCTCAGCACGATATCCTTCTCAGAGCCGTCCAGGCCCAGAATATCCAGAATCTCCGAGGTGGCCGTGCCGGCGCCCTCGCACCGCAGGTGGGTGAACACCCGGTTTTGGGTGTACAGGTCCGTCAGCCTGTTGCCGCAGCCCCGCTCAATGATGGCCATGAGGAGGGCCAGCTGCCTTGCCTGTCTCATCGTCAGCCTCCTCTCAGTCGTAGTACAGCACGCAGTCCTCCGCCCGGGCCAGTTCCGTGCGCAGGGCGCTGTCCGCCAGCTTCCTCCGCACCCGGCCCGCCAGTCCCAGCATCTGAATCGTCACCAGCGGCGTCATGGCCACCAGGGCCACGAGGCCAAAGGCGTCGGTCATGCAGTTTCCTCCCACCGCCTGGCAGGCCCCCATGGCGAAGGGCAGCAAGAAGGTGGCGGTCATGGGGCCGGAGGCCACGCCGCCGGAGTCAAACGCGATACCGGTGAACATCTGGGGGACAAAAAAGGTCAGGGCCAGGGCAAAGGCATAGCCCGGCACCAAAAACCACAGGAGGTTCACCCCCGTCAGCACCCGCAGCATGGCGATCCCCACGGACACCGCCACACCAATGGAGAGGCCCCGGCGCATGGCCCCCTGGGAGATGGAGCCCATGGATACCTCCTCCACCTGCTTAATGAGTACGTGGACTGCCGGCTCCGCCGCTACGATAAAATACCCCATCACCATACCGATGGGCACCAGCAGCCAGTTCTGGCCTCCAGTGGCCAGAGTGGCTCCCATCAGCTGCCCGGCGGGCATGAAGCCCACGTTCACCCCGGTCAGAAACAGCACCAGGCCCACATAGGTATAGATGAGGCCGCTGCCCACGCGCAGCAGCTTCCGGCGCTTAAACCGCCGGCTGACCAGCTGGAACAGCAGAAACATGGCGCAGATCGGCACCATGGCCACGGCCACCTCCCTGGCGTAGGCCGGCAGGACCCGGGCGAAGGCCGCCGCGGCATCCCGGGTGGTGGCGATCTCCGCCAGAGGCGCCGGGGTGTAGGCGGCACTCCCGGGGGTGTAGCAGACACCCAGCAGCAGCACCGAAAGAATCGGCCCGATACTGCACAGCGCAACCAAGCCGAAGCTGTCACTGGTGGAATTTTTGTCGCTGCGCACCGAGGCCATGCCCACACCCAGCGCCATAATAAAGGGCACGGTGATCGGCCCCGTCGTGACGCCGCCGGCGTCAAAGGACACGGGAATAAAGTCGCCGGGGGCCAGGGCGGCCAGGGCAAAAACCACCAAATAGAAGCCCACCATCAGAT
>USMP01000103.1 GCA_900555795.1 uncultured Eubacteriales bacterium | reverse complement strand
TGGCGGGCGTTGTCCAGAGCCTTCTGGGTTTGGTACAGGTTCAGGTCCTTGGGGGCGCCGCCCTGGCTCACCAGCACAATGTCCGCCCCCTGGGGCAGTTCCTTGAGATACAGCCGGTCCAAAAAGGCGCAGCCCGCCCGGTGGGCCTGGACGCTGTGGCCCGCCACGGCCCGGAGGATTTCCTTGTGCTCGCTGAGCACCACGTTGACAATAAAGTCCACGCCGCAGATGGCTCCCGCCTCCTCGATGTCCCGGCGCAGGGGGTTTGTGTCCAGCGCTCCGGCGCAGGACTCCGGCCGCACCATCATGGAGTGGTTGGACTGGATGGCGTCCCGGGTGGAGACGCCGGGCATAATAGCCTTCACACCGCCGGAGTAACCGGCAAAGTAGTGGTACTCAATATTGCCCAGGCAGATGCGCCGGTCCGCCTCGGCCACCACCCGGGTGACATCCACCGGGGTGCCGGCGGTGGTTACGCCCATGTGGACGCAGTCCCCGCTGTCGCTGTCTACGCAGCGGATCTCAGCCCAGGCCCGCTCCCCCGCCAGCTTTTCCATCTCCGCCGCGGTGTGGCGGCGGTGGCTGCCCAGGGCGAAAACCAGGGTAATGTCCTCCCTGCCCACGCCGGCGGCGTACAACTCGTCCAGCAGGGCGGGCATCACCTGGCGGGTGGGCATGGGGCGGGTGATGTCGCTGGTGACGATAGCGATTTTTTCCCCGGGGCGGACAATGTCCCCCAGCCGGGGGGAGCCAATGGGATTGCTGAGGGCCCGGCGGACCTCCGCCTCGCCGGTGAGGCCCGGCTCCACCTGGTTGGCGTGGAGTTCCCCCAGCAGGTTCGCCGCGGGGACGGATACCTCCTGGACACCGGCGCCAAAACCGAAGCGCAGCAGCTTATGGGTGGGATTGCTCATGTTCCGCCTCCGCTCCTTTCGCCGGCCGCGGGGCGCCGGCGGGTAAATTTGTCAATAGCCGCAGGCCGCCTTGGGCAAACCGTACAAAAAAATTCCGTGCCCGGCGGTGGCTGTCATCTGAGTATCCTAATTGTACTCCATTTCCCCGGCTTTGTGAAATACATATTTTCTTGACAGATATAGAAAAAAACTATATCATGGAAATAAAAAAACCGCCGGAGGCGGGGAGGGGGGGATGTGCCGTGACGCTGGCCCAGCTGCGCTATTTTCAGGCGGTATGCAGGTACCGGAGTATGACCCGGGCGGCGGAGGCGCTGTATGTGTCCCAGCCGTCGGTATCCAGCGCGGTGCGCGAACTGGAGCGGGAGTTCGGCGTGTCCCTGTTCCAGCGGCGCAGCCGGGGCATGGACCTGACGGCGGAGGGGGAGCGGTTTTTAACCCTGGCGGAGGAACTGCTCTCCCACGCGGACCGGGTGAGCCGGGAGATGGAGGGCCTGGGCCGGCGGTACCGGCCGCTCCGGCTGGGGGTGCCCCCCATGATCGGGGCCACCTTTCTGCCCCAGATTTTGGACGGCCTGGCCAGGTCCCGTCCGGATATGCGCATGCACATGGCGGAGGGGGGCCGGCGGGAACTGCTGAAGCAGCTGGCGGCGGGGACGCTGGATCTGGCCTTCCTGCCCCATCAGGGGCCCTTCCCCGGGGCGCTGCGGTCTATTCCGGTGGCCCGGCTGGAGACGGTGTGCTGCGTGCCCCGGCGGCACTGGCTGGCAACCCGGGAGAGCGTGACCATCCAGGAACTGGCCCGGGAGCCGCTGGTGCTCTTCAAGGAGAACTATTTCCAGACAGAGAGCCTTCTTGCGCGCTTCGCCCAGGCGGGGCTGGAGCCCAATGTGCTGCTCTATACGGATCAGCTGTCCACGGTGCGGCGGCTGGTCAGCGGCAGCGTCGCCGTGGGCTTTCTCTTCAGCGCCTTGGCGGATACCCTGGGAGACGGGGCCTGCGTGCCCCTGGAGCCCCCCATGCCCGTGGAGGTGAGCCTGGTGTGGGAGAGCGGGGCGGCCCTGACGGGGGACATGGGCCGGTTTGTGGAGTATGTGCGGAACCTGGGGCCGGGGGCGCTCCCGCTGGAGCGGTGACGGCCGATTTTTTATAAGGAGGCGGAGGCCCGGGGGCCTCCCGAAAGGATATCATGGGAAAGACAGCGTTTGTTACCGGCGGCAGCCGGGGAATTGGCCGGGCGGTGGTCCGGCAGCTGGCGGCGGAGGGCTTCGCCGTGGGCGTGGGCTATCTCCAGGCCCGGGCCCGGGCGGAGGAGTTGGTGGAGGAACTGACGGCGGGGGGCATGCGTGCCATGGCCGTTCAGGGGGACGTGGCGGACCGGGCGGCCATCACCTCCGCCATCCGGCGGGTGGAGGACGCCTTCGGGGCGGTGACGGTGCTGATAAACAACGCCGGCGTGGCGGAGCAGCGGCAGTTTCAGGATGTGACGGAGGACTTCTGGCGGCGGATCTTCGCGGTCAACGTGGACGGGGCGTTTCACACCATCCAGGCGGTGCTGCCCCATATGCTCCATGAGAAGGCGGGGAGCATCGTCAACATTTCCTCCATCTGGGGCCAGCGGGGGGCCTCCTGCGAGGTGGCCTATTCCGCCACCAAGGCGGCGGTCATCGGCCTGACCCGGTCCCTGGCCATGGAACTGGCCCCCTCGGGCATTCGGGTCAACTGTGTGGCCCCCGGCGTGATACGCACGGACATGGTGGAGGTGCTGGGGGAGGGGACCCTGGCCATGCTGGCGGAAGAAACCCCCCTGGGCCGGCTGGGCACGCCGGAGGAGGTAGCCCAGGCGGTGTCCTTTTTGGCCGGGGACAAGGCCGCCTATATCACCGGGCAGGTGCTGACGGCGGACGGGGGCTTTATTTTGTAGAAGGGGCCCGGAACGTTCGGCGGGGGATGGCGGGGGCCTGCCCCGGCGGAGGGGTCCGGGCCTTCTTATCCCCGGCGGCGCCGGACGGCCCCGCTATGGCCGCCGCAGCTTCAGCCGCCTGGATTCGATGACGGTGCGGAAGAGGGCCCGCAGCTGTTGGCACTCGGCCTCCGGGTCCTCCATCTGGGCCTTGGGGAGGATCCACGCCTGGTTTTTGGTGAGAAAGAGGTAGAAGGCTTTTTTCGTCTCCTGGACCAGCAGCAGCTTGTCAAAGTCCAGCCGGGCCCTGTCGCCGCCCACGGTGACGCGGACGCCGAAGCCGCCAATCTCCGTCTGCTGGAGATAGCTCCCCCTACCGGAGGCGCGAAGCTGGGAGCGGACCTTCTGCCGTGTGACCAGGTACAGCCCCAGCGTCACCGCCAGCATGGAGGACGCCGCCGAGGCCAGCAGCACAGGCGCCATCCAGGCGGCGTCCATGCCGGCCCATTGGAGGTACATCCACGCCACCAGGGCGCCCACCAGGCCGAAGCCGGCAATGCCCCGCCGCCAGTTGCCAATGACCAGGGTCAGATAGAAATCCTGGGTCTCCCGCAGGCCGATGGTAAAATCCCGCTGATAGGACATAGCCGCCTCTCACCTTCCTTTCCGGCATACAAAGCTGAACCAGCCCTCGGAACTTCCGGTCTCCTCGATCCGGAAGCCCGCTTCCTCCAGACAGCGGCGCACCTCCTCCTGCCGCTGGTCAATAATGCCCGAGCAGATGAACACGCCCTCCGGGGCCAGCAGGGGCCCCACGGCGGGGGCCAAGGCGATGATCACGTCGGAGACGATGTTGGCCAGCACCACGTGGTACCCGGTCCCCATGTCCCGGCGGAGGCCCTGATCGGTGAGCACGTCCCCCGCCCGGACGGTGTAGACATCCCGGCCCACGGCGTTGAGGGCGGCGTTTTCGTAGGCCACGCCCACGGCCTTC
Source organism: uncultured Eubacteriales bacterium (assembly GCA_900555795.1). Classification (GTDB taxonomy): domain Bacteria; phylum Bacillota; class Clostridia; order Oscillospirales; family Oscillospiraceae; genus Pelethomonas. The sequence continues at coordinate 1,939 of USMP01000103.1, read as the reverse complement.
TCGTCGATGTCGCAGGCGAAGGCCCGCCGCGCCCCCAGCAGCAGGGCGGCGATGGACAGAATCCCGCTGCCACAGCCCAGATCCAGCACGTCCATGCCGGGTCCCACCCGCTTCTCCAGGGCCTGGAGGCAGAGCCGGGTGGTGGCGTGGCTGCCGGTGCCGAAGGTGAGGCCGGGGTTCAGCCGCAGGGCCACCCGGCCATGGGTGTCCGCCGTCTCCCAGTCGGGGATGACGATGAGCCGCTCCCCGATCTCCATGGGCTTGTAAAACTGCTTCCAATTGTTTTCCCAGTCCGCGTCCTCGATGCCGTCCAGGGTCAGCAGCAGGGGGGCGTAGTCCGGATGGGCCGCCTTCAGCTGTGCCATGGCCATGCGGACAGCGGCCACCTGGGCCGCCCCGGCGTCATTTTGCTCCAGGTAGAAGGTGACGCGGCACTTGCCGGTCATGGCCCGGTCCAGTTCCTCGTCCACGTAGTCCCAGTACTGCCGGTTCTGCTCCAGAAACTGCACTCGTGCCCAGATCATGGCCTTCCTGTACCGCAGTATAAAGTAATGCGTACTGAACAAAACCGAAAGCCTTAAATTCCAAGGCTTCCAAGGGCAATTGGCTTTGTTCAAATGCAAGGCTTTCGGTCAAATGAGCCAGAAAACCTTGCATCTTCCGTTGGAGCAATACGGCGCTCCAACGGAAATACGCAAAAAGGGCCATTTAGAGCCCACTTTGATGAAATATGCAGCAGTGGCCGCACGAATAAACCGCTTGGCGGTTTATTCAGTAGACATTATTATAGTGGATGGCCGGGGAGAACGCAAGGGGTCCCCGGCGCGCCCAAAGGCGGAGGAAAAAGGGGCGGGCCACTGGCCCGCCCCGCAGATTTTCCCACTACTTGTGCTTGCCCAGGAAGAACAGGGCCAGGGTTCCGGGACCGGAGTGGTTGCCGATCACAGGCCCCACAAAGTTGATCTCCAGCCGCTCTACAGGGAATTTCTCCCGGATGGCCTGGGCAAGGCCCTGGGCCTCCTCCAGGCAGTCGCCGTGGCTGATGAACACCGTGCTGGTGTCCTCCGCCAGTTCCTCCATCTGCTCCAGCAGGGCCTTGATGGAGGCCCTGCGGCCCCGGACCTTGCTGACGGGGATCAGACGCCCCTCGTCATCCACATGGAGCACCGGCTTCATCTGGAGCATGGTGCCGAAAAAGGCCGCCGCCGCGGACACCCGGCCGCCCCGCTTTAAGTGGTTCAGATCGTCCACGGTGAACCAGTGGCACAGGTGGTTTTTCGTCTCCTCCGCAAAATCCCGGACCTCCTCGATGGAGCGGCCCCTGCGCTGCTCCTGGACCGCAAGGTACACCAGCAGGCCCTGGCCCAGGGAGGCGCAGCGGCTGTCCACCACCAGGATTTTGCTGCCGGGGTGGGCGGCCATGACATCCTCCGCGGCGATGGAGGCGGACTGGTAGGTGGTGGACAGGGCGGAGGAGAAGCTGATGCAGAGGATGTCGTGCCCCGCCTCCACCAGGTTCTTCATGGCCTCCTGGAACACCCCCACGCTGACGGCGGAGGTGGTGCCCAGGCTGCCGGAGCGGAGGCGGCCATAGAAGGCGGCGGGGTCCATGTCCCGGTTGTCGGGGTAGTTGAAGTATTCCTTTCCCTCCATCAAAAAGGACAGGGGCAGGACAGACAGGCCCAGTTCCTCCACCATGGCGGCGGAGAGGTCACAGCAGCTGTCGGTTAAAATGATATAGTCTCTCATCGTATCGTTCCTTTCTCGAAACGGATTGGTACGGCGGGCCCGGCGGTGGCCGGCTTTGGGTATGGCAATAGTATACCATATTTTTCCGCCGGTGCAAAGGCGGTTTTTGCCGGCCCGGGACGAATGGGGGGAAAGTTTCCGTCCCGCGCCATTTTAACAGCGTCAGGCAGACACGGATTGCTCGTGTCTG
>USMP01000102.1 GCA_900555795.1 uncultured Eubacteriales bacterium | reverse complement strand
CCCGGCCGCCAGTCATCTCCGCCACCTCCTGGATAATGCCGTAGCCGTGGACAGGCTTTCTGGCAGCCAGCAGGATATAAAAGAGAGCCTCGGTTAGAGGCGCGCTTCTATTGTCCACGGCGCTTCCACTCCCTCAGACAGGTCAGGACAGTCTCCGGCAGCAGGGACAGAACCAGAGAGGCGAGGGCCAGCCCCAGCAGCAATCCCAGCAGGAATTCCGGCACGGCGGTGAACCGGCTGCATAGCAAATAACTCAAAAACAACAGGCTGCCAGCGGCGGAAAGGGGCCGCTTCTTTTTGCCCATGGCTGCACACTCCTATCTATCAGAAAACGATATGTCGTACATCGATATATAAAGTGTACCATGGACCAGTGGACTTGTCAAGAGGGAAAGAAAAACCGCCTCCGGCGCCCTGACGGCGCTGGAGGCGGCGGGGTGATGGGGCCTTATTTGCCGGAGGAGGTCAGCTTGCTCTTCTCCCATTTGGTGACGCATACGGAGCAGGAGATATCGCCGGTGATGTTCAGGCAGGTGCGGCCCATGTCAAAGAGCCGGTCCACACCGTAGATAATCATAATCATGTCCACGGGGATGCCCATGGCCTCCAGCACCATGGCCAGCATAATCATACCCGCGCCGGAGACGCCGGCGGTTCCAATGGAGGCCAGGGTGGCGGTGACGACCACCAGAGCCATCTGGCCAAGGGTCAACTGCATGCCGCAGCAGGTGGCGAGAAACACGGTGGCGACACACTGGTAAATAGCGGTGCCGTCCATGTTTACCGTGGCACCCAGAGGAAGGACAAAGGCGGCAATGTCCCGGTCTGCGCCCAACTCCTCCGCACACTCCTTGGATACCGGCAGTGTGGCTACAGAGGAAGTGGAGGTGAAGGCGAAGATCATGGCGGCGAAAGCCCCCTTAAAGAAGGTGATAGGGCTTATACCGGCAAATATTTTAACGGACAGGGAGTAAACCACCACTGTATGGATGATATATCCGATGTAGGCGCAGAGAATGACAATAGCCAGGGAACCCATGATTTCCGGGCCTTGGGTAGCCACCACCCAGGACATCATGGTGAATACGCCGATGGGACTGAGGCTGATGATGAAGGCCATCAGGCGGTTGATTACCTCATTAAAGGAGGTGACGATATCTGTGCAGAGGCGGCCCTTCTCCCCGGAGGCCAGGATAGATCCGCCAAAAAACAGGGCGATGACGATCACCTGCAGCATGTTGGCGGTGCGGAAGGCCTCCCACATGTTGGAAGGAAAAATTCCCACCAGGGTATCCATAAAGTTGGCGGTGGTTGCCTTGTCCCAGGTGGCGCCCTCCTCGAGGGACAGAGTGGGGAAGAGCCCGGCCCCGTTGAAAATACTGGCCAGTATCAGGCCAATGACACAGGCGATTGCCGTCGTCACCAGAAAGTAGGCCATGGTCTTCCAGCCCACGGCCCCTACCTTCTTTAGGTCGCCCATGGACAGTATGCCGTCGATCATGGAGAACAGGACGACAGGTACCACGATAAACTTCAGGAGGTTGACAAAGATCGTGCCAAAGGGCTTGAGATAGTTGGTGGTGAACTCCGGAACCCCGGCGAAGTAGCAGATGAGTCCCAGAGCGACACCGGCGATGAGAGCGATCAGGATCTGCATGGGCAAATTCAGCTTTTTCTTCATAGAATTTCTCCTCCCTTTCTGAATAGACAGCGCGGAATGCACGGTGCCGGAACCATATCGGGCAGAGTTTTACGCCGGATGATACTTGTTCACGCAGCCGCGCATTCCGCGCTGCTTTCCTATTCACAGTAGCACGGGAGGAGGGAAAAAGTAAAGCGGGCCGAAGGCGGGATTAACGGTTTGTTAACGGAAATGATTATATTCTTAACTTCGTGCGGTTGTACTCGAGAATTGCGGAAAATTGTACGATATATAAAATATATGGGAAAATAGTTCGGGTTAGTCCGAATCAACCATGCGGTAGCCCACGCCGATCTCCGTAAAGATATACTCAGGCTGGGCGGGGTTTTTTTCAATTTTACGGCGGATGTTGGCCATATTGACCCGCAGGATCTGATTGTCATTTTTTGCCTTTGGTCCCCACAGCTGCCGGATAATAAAGTCGTAGGTTAAAACCCGCCCGGCGTATTTGCCCAGCAGGGATACCAGCTTATATTCGTTCTGGGTCAGATGGACATTGCGTCCGTCCACCAGGACCTGGTGCTTGTCGTAGTCGATGATAAGGCCCTTTGCGCTGAACTGGCCGGACTGGGCAATGTCGCCATTGGGCAGGTGGGTACGGGTGTGGCGAATGGCCGTGCGGATACGGGCCAAAAGTTCCGAGGTCCCAAAGGGCTTGACGATATAGTCGTCCGCCCCCGCGTCCAGCGCCTCTACCTTGTCCCGCTCGTGGTTTCGGGCGGAAACCACAATGATGGGGCAGGTGGACCACTCCCGGACAAACTTCAAGATGCTGATGCCGTCCATGTCTGGCAGTCCCAGGTCCAGCAAAATTAAATCCGGGCAGTGGGAGGTAATCATGGTAATGGCCTCACTGCCGGTGTGGGCCATCATGGTGTCGTAGCTGTTGGCGGCCAGTACCGCGGCGATAAAGCTGCTGATATTGGTTTCATCTTCAATAATCAGAATTTTATCTTTAATTTTCATGGGATGTTTCCTCCGTTACACAGTTTTCCATGGGGAGGGTAAAGCAGAAGATGGCGCCGCCCCCCTGGGCGTTGGTGGCGGACATGGTGCCGCCGTGGGCCTTGACAATGGAACTGCACACCGACAGGCCGATGCCCATATTGCGGCGGTTGTCGGAGGTATGGGTTTTGCTGCGCAGAGCGGGGGAGAAGATGTTGGGCAAAACGTCCTCCGGGATGCCGGAGCCGTTGTCCTGTACGGTAAAGACGGCGTCATCCGCCTGCCGGTCCGCCGCCAGGCGGATGGTGGTACTCTCGCCGTGGTAGGCGGCGTTTTCCAGCAGGTTCATCAGCACCTGCTCAATCAGAATGGCGTCCATCGGTACAAAGAGTGGCTCCTGGGGGGCGGACAGTTTTAGATGGATGCCGGGAAAGCGCTGGCAGAATTTGTCGGCCACACTGGCCAGCACCTCCTCCGCCGCCTCAATCTCCTTGTTTAGCTGGGTCGTGTCCTCGCTCATGCGGGTGATGGAGAGCATATTCTCCACCATGCGAATCAGCCACTGGGCCTCGTCCCGGACATTGCGCAGCAGTTCCGTTTTCTGCTGGGCGGTGAGTAGGTCTTCATTCTCCAGTATGGCCGAGGTGGAGCCCACAATGGAGGTCAGAGGCGTGCGCAGGTCGTGGCTCACAGCCCGCAGCAGGTTGGCCCGCATGGCTTCACGATCGGTTTCAATGCGCAGCTGCTCCTGGTGTTTGATCTGGCTGGTCAAAGCGCTGACAATAATGGATACGGCGAGCATGGTGAGGAATGTCAGCGGATACCCGGAGATGGTGAAGTTGAACTCCCAGTAGGGGTAGGTAAAGATATAGTTGACGCAGATTACGCTGAAAAAGGAGGCGGCCACGCCATAGATGTAGCCGCTGGTGAGCCGGGCTACCAGGACGACCATCAGAAGAAACAGAATGGCGACAAAGCCGCCGCTGCTGTCCACCATCAGCAGCAGGCTGCTGAGCACGCAGCCCAGCAGAAGCAGGGAGACAGTGATCAGCAGGTCCCGCAGAATTGTGCTGGCGGTCCGGGCAGGCGTGGTATGGCGCAAGGGACATTCCTCCTGTCTGCCGGCGGCTCAGCGCCGGGTTGTGCGCGCTCTGGCTCAGCCAGGGCACGTTACCTTTAGTGTAACACAAAACTCTGTTAAGGAAATGTTAAAATCTTAACGCCCGGACAACTCCATAAAAAAAGCAGTCCAGGCGCCGGCGCTGGGGCCGGAGGCTGTGACTGCTTTTGGATGGGCGGCAGAGGTTCAGGACACCTTCTGAAAGGAGAGAATGCGGATCGCGGAGACATCCGTGCCCAATTCCTCCGCCAAAACAGCGGAGACGGCGGCGATGAGTTCCTGACGGTTGGGGATAGCGTCGACACGGGGAGCAGGGACACTGACGGCAGGGGCTGGTTTCTGACCGCCCCGATTGGCCAGCTTGCCCATCAGCTGGGTCAGCAGGATCAGGCAAGTGAGGCCCACAAAGGTGACGCCCATGCCCATCAGGCATACGAACAGATGAGATACTTCTGGCATAGTGAATTGACCTCCCAAATGAATCTAGTGCTATCCTACTGGCCAAACAAAAAAAGAGCAAGGGGGTGTGCCTCGCTCTTTATGGGATATTCACACAGCCTGTGAAAGTCTTAACATGCCTCTTAGCGGCTGGCTGGGATGAGGCATTGCCTTCCCCGCTGACCTGTCCGGGTGGCAACATGTCCAGCTGCTGGGCGGAAATGCGTGTTGTCAGCCGCCCGCATCCCGCTTTTGACGCGGAATAAAGGGAAAGCCCCCGCGCAATAGCGCGGGGGCTTATGTGCGCGATTAGCAGCAGCCGTCGTTGCAGCCGCAGTTGTTGCCGCAGCCGCAGTTGTTGCCGCAGCCGCAGTTGTTGCCGCAGCCGCAGTTGTTGCCCCAGCTGTTTCCGCAGCTGTTGCCATTGCCACAGCAGCAGAACAGGATGATGATCAGGATGATGATCCAGCAGCAACCGCCGCCGAAACCGTTGTTGTTCCACATAGACATATACCTCCTGTGAGATGGAGACGTGGGAAACGCCTCAGTTCATCATATGCAGGAGGGCGTTGGTGGTGTCAAATGACTCGCTGGGAATTGACTTGGGTTCGGGCGGAGGCCAGCTGGTCCTCTGTAAAGAGACCGATATTCTCCAGACGCTGGGCCAGGGTCAACTGGCTGCCGCTGATAATGGTGTCCAGACTGTAGTAGGAGAGATAGGCCACATGGGCCCGCAGGAAGGGCTCCTCCTGGAGCAGTTGGTACTCCCCGGTGCTCAAAGCGCCGCAGGACACGGCACGGCTGAGTGAGGTGGTGTAGTCGTGCACGCCGGCCACGCTGTACTGCAGGGCCCGCAGCAGGAACTCCTCATACTCCACGGCGGAGATGGTTTGGCTGGTGCCGAAAAGGCCGCCGCCCACGCCGTTGGTATAACCCCGGTGACAGGCCCAGGCGACGTAGCGGTCCAGCCAAGTGGGCACGTCTGTAAAGGGGTGTGTATAGGCGCAGGACAGCGCCTCTGCCTCCTCCCCTAAAATGCGGATAAACATCACAAGCCCTTCGGCCCGTGTGGGGGCGCAGTGGAGATCAAAGCCCTCGCCAAAGCTGGTGCCGGCGCCCTGGAAGAGCCCCAGGTCCCGCAGGGCCCTGGCAATGGCAAAGTAATCCGGGGCAGTGCTGGACAGGGCCAGAGTATGGCTGCCCTGGCAGGCAAGTACCGCCGTGGGGGAGGTAACCGTGACAACGGCGGCGGCATTTTCCGCCACAATATAGCGGTGGCGGGCGGCGAGAAGGCCGCCGGACACCTCCGCCCCGTCTGTTACATCCACAGCTGTGCCGGCCGTCATGGTCAGCTGCAGGTCGCCGCTGAGGGGAACAAGGGTCAGCCCGGTTGTGCCGGTAATGGTGTCTCCTGCTTTCAGGGTCAACTCCTGCGCCTCCGGAGAGACGGCCTGGCCGGCGGCATCCAGCTGCTGCTGCAGGGCGCTTTGCAGGGCGGCATCGGCGCTGTCCAGACGGCTGCCTATGGCGGCGTCGGCGCTGGCTGTGA
>USMP01000101.1 GCA_900555795.1 uncultured Eubacteriales bacterium | reverse complement strand
GGTGGAACGCTTCTGGGCCACCGGCGCGCTGGAGGAGAACTCCAATGTCCAGTTTGGAGAGGGGGGCGCCGGCGCCTTCTCAGATGGAAAGCTGAACACCGGCACCCGGGATCCCCGCCACCGGTTTATTCTGGAGACACTGACGGCCCACGGCGCGCCGGGGAGCATCCTGACCGACGCAAAGCCCCATGTGGGTACCGACTATCTCTATCATACCCTCATCAGCCTGCGCCGGGAACTGGTGGAATTGGGCTGTGATATCCGCTTCGGCCACCGTCTGGTGGGGCTGGAACTTGCGGGGGAGCGTCTCGCGGGGCTGACGGTGGAGCGGGAAGGAGGGGAGCGCTATACGCTTCCCGCGGCCCAGACGGTGCTGGCTCTGGGCAACAGTGCCCGGGACACCTTTTCCATGCTCCATGCCGCCGGTGTTGCCATGGAGCCAAAGCCCCTGGCGGTGGGGGTGCGCATCGAGCACCGCCAGCAGGACATGGACGCCGCCCAGTATAAGGCGCTGGCGGGCCATCCCCGGCTCCCAGCCTCCAGCTATAAACTCAGCTGCCATCTGCCGGATGGCAGGGGGGTGTTCAGCTTCTGCGTCTGCCCCGGGGGCAGCGTGGTGGCTGCTGCCAGCGAGCCGGAGGGGACTGTTACCAACGGTATGAGCCTCTACGCCCGCGCCGGGGAAAATATCAACGGGGGCCTTCTGGTCAGTGTTACCCCGGCAGACTTCGGCGGAACCGGAGCCTTGGCGGGCATTGCCTTCCAGCGGGAACTGGAACGGCGGGCCTGGGCTGCGGGTGGTGGCGGCTAGAGGACTTTTTGGCCCACCGTCCCTCCACTGGCCCGGGCCTTGTGCGGCCCACCTATCGGCCCGGCGTTCGCTGGACCAACCTGTGGGATGTGCTGCCGCCCTTTCTCTGCGATGCGCTGGCCCAGGCCCTGCCTCTGCTGGACCAGCGTCTCCACGGATTTGCCAATGGCGACGCGGTGCTGACGGCGGTGGAGACCCGCTCCTCCTGCCCGCTGCGGATTTTGCGGGATGGGACGGGCCAGGCCAGCATCCGGGGACTCTGGCCCTGCGGTGAGGGGGCGGGCTATGCCGGGGGCATTCTCTCTGCCGCCGCCGATGGCATCCACGCCGCCGAGCAGGTGCTGTCCGCCTGTGAAATAAACTGTCAGGAGGAAGAACCATGAGAAAGCTTGCCGTCTGCGTCAACTTTATGAATGACGCCTACCGCCGCCGGATTGAGGCTGCCGCCCGACCTCTGGGCTTTGGGGTGGATTTTTACGGCACACAGGAGGAACTTGCCCCCCACATCCGGGACTATGAGGTCATATATGGCCACCCGGATCCGGCCCTGCTGCGGCAGGCGGCGGCTCTGCGCTGGCTCTGCAGCGATACCGCCGGGGTGGACAAGTATCTGGACGATGCGGTCTGGCCCCAGCCGGACTGCCTGCTCTCCAACTCCTCCGGGGCCTATGGCCCCACCATCGCCGAGCACATCCTCATGGTGCTGCTGATGCTGCTGCGCCGGATGCCGGAGTACCAGGACGCGCTGGCCCGGCGGGAGTGGCCCTATCTGCACCCCATCCGTTCCATCACCGGCAGCCATGTGGTGCTGCTGGGAGCCGGGGATATCGGCTCCAATGCCGCCCGCCGGCTGAAGGCCCTGGGGGCCAGGACCACCGCCGTCTGCCGCAGCGGCCACTCAGAGGAGCCCGCCTTTGACCAGGTGCTCCCCCTGGACGGCCTGGAGCGGGTGCTGCCCCAGGCGGACGCGCTGATTCTGGCTCTGCCCGCCACGCCGGAGACTGTGGGTGTGCTGAGCCGGGAGCGTATCGCTCTGCTGCCGGCCCATGCCTATGTGGTGAACGTGGGCCGTGGCTCCGCCATTGATCAGGATGCCCTGGTGGAGGCCCTCCATGCCCGCCGCATCGCCGGGGCGGCCCTGGATGTGATGACTCCGGAGCCCCTGCCCGTCCATCACCCCCTGTGGGATTGTCCCAATACCATTCTCACACCCCATGTCTCCGGCAATATGTCCCTGGGGCTTACCTGTGACATCGATGTGGATCTGTTTTTACGGGACCTGCCCCGCTATGTGGCCGGAGAGGCGCCTGTAGGACTGGTAGACCGCCGCCGGGGCTATTAAACCGCCCTGTATGTATGCGGCCCTGCCGGGACAGTTCGGCCATGTTGCTGCGCGCTGCCCGGCAGAGAAAACAGACTGGAGGAAGCTATGGAAAAATTTTCTGATTTGATTTACGTCCGCCCGGATGTGGAGGCCCTGTCCCGCCGTGTGGAGGAATACGCCGCCGCAGTAGCCCGGGCGGGCAGCTGCCAGGAGGCCCGCCGGCTCCTGCTGGATCATGAGGCCGACATGGCGTCATACGCCACCATGCAGTCCGTGGCCCATATCCGCAACACCGTGGATACCCGGGATCCATTTTACGAGGAGGAGGCGGCCTTCTTTGACCGGGAGGGCCCCAGGCTGGCTCTGCTGCAGCGCCGGGCCAATGAGGCTCTTCTGGCCTCCCCCTACCGGGCCCAGCTGGAGCGGGAGTTCAGCCCCCTGTACTTTCAGAATCTGGAGACCCAGAAGCAGTTCGCTGATGAGCGGGTGGTAGACGCGCAGATCCGGGAGGGACAGCTGCGCCAGCGCTATTCCAAGATCTCCGCCACCGCCTCCATCGACTTTCGCGGGGAGCCCTGCAATTTCTACCGGCTGCTGAAATATATGCAGAGCACGGACCGCGCCCTCCGCCGGGAGGCATTCCAGGCCTGGGCGGACCTGTACCAGCGCATTGCGCCGGAACTGGACGCCGTCTATGACGAGATGGTGCTCCTCCGCCACGGCATGGCGAAGCAGCTGGGGTTTGCCTCCTACACGGATATGGCCTACCTCCAGCGCCGGCGCTATGACTACACCGCTGCCGACACCGCCCGCTTCCGCCGCCAGGTGAGGGAGATCATTACCCCTGCCTGTGCCCGGCTGTATGAGCGCCAGGCCCAGCGCCTGGGGGTGGACCGGCTCCACTATTACGACGAGTTTCTCTCCAGTCCCTCCGGGAACCCCCAACCCCGGGGCAGCCGGGAGGAGTTGGTGGCTAAGGCCCAGCAGATGTACCGGGAGATGAGCCCGGAGACCGGCGCCTTTTTTGATTGCATGGTGGAGCACGATCTCTTCGATCTGGAGAGCAAGCCCGGCAAGCGCCCCGGCGGCTATTGCACCAGCCTGCCCACCTATAAGGTGCCCTTTATATTCTCCAATTTCAACGGGACCAGCGCCGATGTGGATGTGCTGACCCATGAGGCCGGCCATGCCTTTGAAAACTATACCGCCTCCCGGCTCCACCCCCTGCGGGCTATGGTCACGTCCACCAGCGAGATCAATGAGATCCACTCCATGACCATGGAGCACTTTGCCTATCCCTGGATGGAACTGTTTTTTGGGGAGGAGGCGGACCAGTACCGCCGTACCCACCTGACCGAGGCCCTCACGGTGGTGCCCTACATGGCCTGTGTGGACGAGTTCCAGCACCGGGTCTACGCCGCGCCGGAAATGACCGCCCTGGAGCGGCGGGCCGTGTGGCGGGAACTGGAGCGGGCTTATATGCCATGGCGGGACTATGACGGCAATGCGTTTCTGGAGGGCGGCGGCTTTTGGATGCAGAAGCAGCATATCTTCCTCTACCCCTTCTACTACATCGAGTATGCCCTGGCCCAGATGGGGGCGTTTCAGTTTTATGGCCGCATGAAGGAGGACCGGGGCCAGGCCTGGGCGGATTACTGCCGCCTCTGCCGGGCCGGCGGCAGCCGGGGCTACTTCCAGCTGCTGGAACTGGCGGGCCTCAGCAACCCCTTCCAACCCGGTTCCGTGGAAAAAGCGGTCTCCGGTGTCCTGGAGGAACTGGGGGTATAGTGGCATTTCCAGGGAGAAAATTGGGGAGGGGCCCCTCTCTTTGAGCGCCGCCCCTCCCATGGCGGCGGGGGATGGCTTTTGCCATCCCCCGCTTTTTATATACCTGCTGCTTGCACATGGACGGATAAGGCGTCCCGGCTACTTCCACTCCCGGGGGCTGCGTCCATAGGCGGCGCGGAAGGCCCGCAGGAAGGCTGAGTAGTCGCCGAAGCCGGCCTCCTCGGCAGCTTTCAGCACGCCGGTGCCTGCACGGATCTCCTCGGCAGCCTGCTGGAGGCGTTTCTGCCGGATATATTGGTGGAGGGTGCACCCGTAGACCTCCTTAAACCGGTGCATCAGGTAGTAGCGGCTGAGAAAAAAGGCCCCTGCCAGCCGGTCAATAGACAGTTCCTCCCCCAGGTGGTCCCGGATGTAGTGAGTAACCTCCTCCATCTTGGGGTCAAAGCGGTAGGTTACGTCCCCGGTGGCGGTGGGCTGCTCCAGCATGTCCCGGTTGAGGGCAATCATCAGCTGCAGTACGCAGGTGTCCGCCAGCAGCGTCCCCGCGAAGCCCGGGTCCCTGGCAGCCTGCTCAATGCGCTCGAAGAGGGTGCGGTAGCGCAGCCGATCCTCTCCCCGGGGCCGGTAGAGGTGAAACTCCCGCTGGGCGGAGTGCTGGAGGCAGGCGGCCAGGTCCGCCTCCTCCCGGCTGTACCGGGCCAGAAATTCCCGCCGCACCCACAGCACCATCCGCTCGTAGGGCTGCTCCGGGTCGATGGTGGGCAGATGAATCAGGTTCCGGCTGACCAAGAGAATATCCATGGGCTGGAGGAGGTATGTTTTGCCCTCCACCAGGTATGTCACCTTCCCTCCCAGCTGGAACACCAGCTTGTCAAACTCGTGGTAGTGGTAATCCATCTTCTGGGCCCGGCTGTCCCGCAGATGGAAGAGCCGGTAGTCCTCGTTCAGGTAGCCCCGCTTGCCAACCTCGCTGCGGTCCAGCATCCTATCGCCTCACTTTTTCGCAAGATTTATTCCTGTTTTCTTATTGTACCATGCTTTCTCTGAGCGCACAAGGGCATTCCTGGGCAGAAAAAAGGCCCCGGGAGTAATCCCGAGGCCTGAAGGGCCGTCCAGAGAACGGATGGTGCTTTACTCCATGTCCACGTTGATGTGATCCGTGCCATGGGCCTCAAACTCACCCATGTACTGATCCATCCGCTCCATCAGTTCGTCGTAGTTGTCCACCGTGGCCCGGTCCGTGTCCAGGTCCCGCAGGGCCAACTCCTCCGCCAGAATCTCGAAAAATGTTACGTCCTCATAGGCCATGATAGCCTCATGGATGCCGCCCTCCGCGAAGGCGCGGGAGGGGATGATCTCACCGTTGTACAGTTCGACCAGAGGCGCCATCCCGTGGTCCAGGCAGTGGGAGAACACCAGACTCTCCACCTGGTCGTAGACCCGGATACGGTCGTCGCCCCTGGTGGAATTGAGTACCCAGTTGCCTATGTAGACCAGATCCAGCAGGCGTCGGTATTGCTTTTCTGTCAGATGCAGTTCCATAGTGGGCCTCCTCTCGGCAATGTGTGCCTCTACCTGATTGTACCCAGTATACCAGATAGGGATGAAAAATTCCACAGAAAAAGCAGGGCAAAAAGACCAAAAATTGACTTGTTATCAGGGGATAATCATAGTATAATATTAAAGTTACAGACAAAACCGCCGGTTTTTGCATCCGGCGAAGAGGAGGTATGCCCTTTGGACCAGCGCCCCATCGGCGTGTTTGATTCCGGACTGGGAGGACTGACCGCGGTGCGCCAGCTGCGGTGCGCCATGCCCTCTGAAAACATTATATACTTCGGGGACACCTCCCGTGTCCCCTATG
>USMP01000100.1 GCA_900555795.1 uncultured Eubacteriales bacterium | reverse complement strand
GGGTGGCGGACTCCGGGGTGGAGTTCGCCATAATCCGCCTGGGCTTCCGGGGCTACGGCCAGGAGGGCACCATCAACCTGGACAAGTACTTCCAGCAGAACCTGGAGGGTGCGCAGCGGGCCGGGCTGAAGGTGGGCGTCTACTTTTTCTCCCAGGCCATTTCCGTGGAGGAGGCGGAGGAGGAGGCCCGCTTTGTGCTGGAGAACCTGGCCGGCGCGTCTCTGGACTACCCGGTGGTGTACGATTGGGAGGCGGTCAGCGACAGCGCCGCCCGCACCAACGGCCTGGACGCCTCCACGCTGACGGACTGTGCCATTGCCTTCTGCGAGGCGGTGGCCCGGGAGGGGTACACACCCATGATCTATTACAACAGCCCCGTGGGCTACACCAGGTACCAACTCAGCCGCCTGACGGACTACGACGTCTGGTTTGCCCAGTATGCTTCCCAGCCCACCATGTACTACGACTACCGGATCTGGCAGTACAGTGACAGCGGCTCAGTGCCGGGGATCGATACGCGGGTGGATATGAACCTGGCGTTCCTTCCTTATTAATATAGTATTTCTATAAACCGGCAGCGCCGCCGAAGGGGACTCCCCCTTCGGCGGCGCCGCTTTGCCGGGCCCCGGCAGAGTCTCCAAAGTTCTCTTAAGATTTTTATGAAAAAGAGAGAAATTTTACTTGACATTTTCAACCGGATACGGTATGATAATCAAGCTTGTGCTGGGCTTGCCATGCTTGGATGCCCCGCGCGGGAACTGCGATGATGCGGGAGATTGCGGCTTCGCCGGTAACTTCCGCGGAGTATGTCCGATAATCGGGCGGCTGAGAATGTCCTTTCCGCGGCGTAGATCGCCGTGCCATGGGCAAGTACCGGCCTTTTGCGCCGGTATTTTCTATGAGCAGGAATGATACGCACGGATAAGCGGTAAGAACTTCTCGCCGTACAGAGTAAGGATTGTAGAAATTGCTTTGTACAAATTATGGAGGAACAAACACATGGCTAAAGAAATGATTCGCATCCGCCTGAAGGCCTATGACCACCAGGTCATCGACCAGTCCGCCGAGAAGATTGTGGAGACTGCCAAGCGCAACGGTGCCACTGTTTCCGGCCCCATCCCCCTGCCCACCAAGCGGGAAGTGGTTACCATCCTGCGGGCCGTCCATAAGTATAAGGACAGCCGTGAGCAGTTTGAGCGCCGCACCCATAAGCGCCTGATCGACATCACCAACTCCACCCCCAAGACTGTGGAGGCCCTGATGAGCCTGGAACTGCCCGCCGGCGTGGAGATCGAGATCAAACTCTAAAGCGGGAAAAGTGCCCGGGGTTCTGCCGCCCAGGCGGCGAAACCGGAGCGAAATCGTTTTTGGGGACATGTTGCCCCAAAAGCCGCCTTTCGGTTTGCAGGCGCCGGCGCGCCCGGCAGGCCGAGCCCCTCTCAAAAATGCGCCAGCGCATTTTTGAAATAATTTTGTTACCCATCAGTTCGCCGACTTGCGTGAGGCGGACGGGGTCATGTCGCCGCAGCAATGGGGGAGCCAATGCCCGCAACTGCGCCGACCAATAACCTGAAAAGGAGACATACAAAATGGAGAAAGCGATCATCGGCAAGAAAGTCGGCATGAGCCAGATTTTTGACGCCGACGGCAAGGTGATCCCGGTTACTGTGATTGAGGCCGGTCCCTGTGTCGTGGTGCAGAAAAAGACCGCCGAGAAGGACGGTTACACGGCTGTGCAGCTGGGCTACGAGGATATCCCCGAGCGTAAGCTGAGCAAGCCTGAGCAGGGCCACCTGGCCAAGGCCGGCGTGCCTCTGAAGAAGCATCTGAAAGAGTTCAAGCTGAGCAAGGCCGCCGAGATGAACGTGGGCGACGTGGTGAAAGCCGACGCCTTTGCCGTGGGCGACCATGTGGACATCACCGGCGTCAGCAAGGGCCACGGGTACGCCGGCGCGGTCAAGCGCTTCGGCGTGGCCACCCTGAAGCACACCCACGGCACCGGCCCTGTGGGCCGTCAGTCCGGGTCCATGGGCTCCGGCACGGACCCCTCCCGGATTTTCAAGGGCAAGAAGATGGCCGGCCACATGGGCGTTGACCAGGTGACCATCATGAACCTGGACGTGGTGAAGGTGGACAGCGAACTGAATATGATCGTGGTCCGCGGCGCGGTGCCCGGCCCCAAGGGCGGCCTGGTGACGATCCGCAGCACCGCCAAGACCATTGTCGAGAAGAAGGGCGAGGCCGCCGGCATCAGCGCCAATCCCCAGAAGGCTTCCGCCCGCGTCAATCCCCAGAAGGCCTCTGCGCGTAATAAGTAAGGGAAAGGAGAGTGCTGAAAATGTCTACGATCAAAGTTTTGAACATGGCCGGCAGCGAGGTCGGCGAAGTAGAACTGAATGCCGGTATCTTCGGCATCGAGCCCAATATGCACGTTGTGCATGAAGTGGTGAAAAATCACCTGGCCAACTGCAGACAGGGCACCCAGAGTGCTCTCACCCGCGCCGAGGTTTCCGGCGGCGGTAGAAAGCCCTGGCGTCAGAAGGGCACCGGTCACGCCCGTCAGGGCAGCACCCGGGCTCCCCAGTGGACCCACGGCGGCATTGTGTTCGCCCCCAAGCCCCGCAGCTACAGCTACGTCCTCAATAAGAAGGTGAAGCGGCTGGCGCTGAAGAGCGTGCTGTCCGCCAAGGCCAGCGAGGGCAAGATCATCGTGGTGGACTCCATTGCCATGGACGCCATCAAGACCAAGGCCTTCCGCGGCTTCCTGGACGCCGTGAAGTGCGACGGCAAGGCCGTCGTCGTGACCAATGGTGTCAGCGACGTCGTGGTCAAGAGCGCCCGCAACATCCCCGGTGTCCTGACCACCGCCGGCAACAACCTGAGCGTTTACGATCTCGTCAACGCCAAGTACCTGGTGATCGATCAGGCCGCCCTCGCCACTATCGAGGAGGTGTACGCGTAATGATCTCTTATGATATCATCATTCGTCCCGTCATCACCGAGCGCTCCATGGCCGGTGCTGCCGAGAAGAAGTATGTGTTTGAAGTCGCCCCCACCGCCGGCAAGATCGAAATCAAGAAGGCTGTGGAGGAGATCTTCGGCGTGAAGGTCGCCAAGGTCAACACCATGAACGTCCCCGGCAAGGCCAAGCGCATGGGCGCCGCCCGTCCCGGCCGGACCAAGGACTGGAAAAAGGCCATTGTCCAGCTGACCGAGGACTCCAAGACCATCGAGTTCTTCGAAGGCATGGTGTAAGGAGGATAACGAACAATGGCTATCAAGACTTATAAGCCCACGACGCCCTCCCGCCGCCACATGACGGTGAGCGCCTTCGAGGGCATCGACAAGAAGGCCAAGCCCGAGGCAAGCCTGACCGAGGTGCTGAAGAAGAACGCCGGCCGCAACAGCTACGGCCGCATCACCGTCCGCCATCGGGGCGGCGGCACCAAGCGCAAGTACCGCATCATCGACTTCAAGCGGGACAAGGTGGATATGAGTGCCACGGTTCTGCGCCTGGAGTATGATCCCAACCGCAGCGCCAACATCGCGCTGCTGGAGTATGAGGACGGCGAGCGCCGCTATATCTTGGCCCCCCACGGCCTGGCCGCCGGGGACAAGGTCCTCTCCTCCGCCGCTGCCGACATCAAGCCCGGCAACGCCCTCCCCATCGCCAACATTCCCGTTGGTACCGTGATCCACAACATTGAGATGCATCCCGGCAAGGGCGGCCAGCTGGTCCGCTCCGCCGGTACCGCTGCCCAGCTGATGGCTAAGGAGGGCGGCGACGCCCAGATCCGTATGCCCTCCGGCGAGGTGCGCATTGTCCGCACCAACTGCATGGCCACCATCGGCCAGGTGGGCAATCTGGATCACGAGAACATCCAGATCGGCAAGGCCGGCCGCAAGCGGCACATGGGCTGGCGTCCCACCGTCCGCGGCAGCGTCATGAACCCCAACGACCACCCCCACGGCGGCGGCGAGGGCAAGAGCCCTGTTGGCCGTCCCGGCCCTGTTACCCCCTGGGGTAAGCCGGCTCTGGGCTACAAGACCCGGAAGACCAAGAACCCGACTGACAAGTTCATTGTCAAGCGTCGGAATGAGAAGTAAGGGAGGCAAGAGAATATGAGCAGATCGATTAAAAAAGGCCCGTATGTTGCCCCTGAGCTTCTCAAGCGGGTCGAAGAGATGAACAGCAAGGGCGAGAAGAAGGTTCTGAAGACCTGGAGCCGCAGTTCCACCATCTTCCCCGCCTTCGTCGGCCACACCATCGCCGTCCACGACGGCCGCAAGCATGTGCCCGTCTACATCCAGGAGGATATGGTGGGTCACAAGCTGGGTGAGTTTGCCCCCACCCGGACCTTCCGCGGTCACACCAAGGGCAAGTAATAAAGGAGGATGCAGAATACTATGGAAGCCAAAGCTTATTTGAAATATCTCCGCATCTCTCCCCGCAAGGTTCAGATCGTTGCCGATCTGATCCGCGGCAAGGATGTGGGCGCCGCCATGGCCATCCTCATGCAGACCCCCAAGGCTGCTTCTGAGCCGATGGTGAAGCTGCTGAAGAGCGCCGTGGCCAACGCCGAGAACAACTTCAACATGGATGTGGAGAAACTCTACGTGTCCCAGGTTTTTGCCACCCCCGGCCCTATCCTCAAGAGAGTGATGCCCCGGGCCCAGGGCCGCGCCTATCGGATCAACAAGAGAACTTCTCACGTGACCCTGGCGGTCGCGGAAAAGGCTTAAGGGAGGAGACAGTTTATGGGACAGAAAGTGAATCCCCACGGCATGCGCGTGGGCGTCATCAAGGACTGGGATTCCCGTTGGTATGCCAGCAGTGAGAAGGTGGGCGACCTGCTTGTCGAGGACAAGAAGATCCGCGACTACCTGAAGCAGGCCCTGTACGGCGCCGGTGTGCCCAAGGTGGAGATCGAGCGCTCCAACGGAGGCGTGACCGTCTTCCTGCACTGCGCCCGCCCGGGCGTGGTCATCGGCAAGGACGGCAAGGCCATTGAGGAGACCCGCCAGGCCGTGGAAAAAATGATCGGCAAGCCCACCAAGCTGAACATCATCGAGGTGCGCAACCCCGATATGAACGCGCAGCTGGTGGCGGAGAATGTTGCCCAGCAGCTGGAGAAGCGTATCTCCCACCGCCGGGCTATGAAGAACGCCATGGGCCGGGCCATGCGGGCCGGCGCCAAGGGCATCAAGTGCAACTGCTCCGGCCGCCTGGGTGGCCGTGAGATTGCCGGCAGCGAGCATTATCACGAGGGAACCATCCCCCTGCAGACCATCCGTGCCGACATTGAGTACGGCTTTGCGGAGGCCAAGACCACCTTTGGCCGCATCGGCGTGAAGGTGTGGATCTACAAGGGTGAGATCCTCAGCCAGACCCTGCGGACCACTCCCCGCACCATGGACACCTCCAAGCCCTATGAGGAGCGCCGGGAGCGCCGTCCCCGCCGGGATGGCGACCGCCGTCCGGGCGGCTTCAACCGCGACAACCGCGGCGGCTTTAACCGCAACAATGATAACCGCGGCCCTCGCCGCGATGGCCAGGGTACCTTCAACCGCAGCAATGACAACCGCGGCCCCCGCCCTGAGAAGAAAGAAGGAGGCGCTCAGTAATGCTTCTGCCTAAGAGAGTCAAATACCGCAGAGTCCATCGCGGCCGCCTCACCGGCAAGGCCATGAGAGGCAACACCATCACCTATGGTGAGTTCGGCCTGGTGGCTACCGAGCCCGCGTGGATCACCAGCAATCAGATCGAGGCTGCCCGTATCGCCATGACCCGCTACACCAAGCGCGGCGGCCAG
>USMP01000099.1 GCA_900555795.1 uncultured Eubacteriales bacterium | reverse complement strand
GATGGCTGGCCGGGGAGGAGGTAATCTTCCCGGGAATGCCCCCCAGGCCCTCCTCAATCAGCTGCTTCAGGCTCCAGCCGGCGCAGTAGCCGGTGAGCATGGAGAGGTCGTGCAGGTGAATGTCCCCGTCCTTGTGGGCGGCGGCAATCTCCTGGTCGTAGATCTCACTGAGCCAATAGTTGGCGGTGATCGCGCCGGAGTTGGACAGGATCAGCCCCCCCACGGAGTAGGTAACGGTGGAATTCTCCTTTACCCGCCAATCGTTGATATGGACATAGTTGTCCACCAATTCCTTATAGTCCAGCATGGTGGAGCCCAGGTTGCGGATTTTCTCCCGCTGCTTGCGGTAGAGGATGTAGGCCTTGGCCACCTCGGCGTAGCCCGCCTGGCTCAGCACGCTCTCCACGCTGTCCTGGATCTGCTCCACGGAGATCCTGCCATCCTGGATCTTGCTCTGATAGTCCGCCGTCACCTTCAGTGCCAGCAGATCGATGATGTCCTGGTTGTACGCCATATGGGTGGCGTCAAAGGCCTTGGTAATGGCCACGGAGATCTTGCTGATCTGGAAATCCGTTACCTGGCCGTCCCGCTTAATCACTTGATACATAGTACCGCCCTGCTTTCTCTCTTGTGTTGGGAGTTTTGCCGTCCTGTCTATTATAACCAGGTTCGCCCCTATAGTCAATCCCAATTACCACAATATCTAGTATTTATTTTTGTTCAACTTGCCAAATTTCACAACATCTAGTCAACACCCCGCAGGGATGCGGTCGGAAAAAACGCCTGGGCCTCCGCCAGAAAGGCCTCCAGCTCCGACCGGGAAAAGCCGTGAAACCCTTCTCCGATCAGGCATCCGGAGTCCACAAAGTTCTGGAGATAGTAGCGGGGGGCGCCGGCCATCCACGCTCCAATGGCGGCCACGTCGCCGGCGGCGTGAAGTTCCCGGACCAGAGTGGTGCGCATCTCCCAGTCCACGCCCGCGCCCCGCAGCGCCGCGGCGCTCTCCTCCACACATCCCGGGTCGAAGCCGGGCACGCCCACGGTGGCGGCGTACTTCTCCCGTCGGTTTTTCACATCCATAGCCACATAGTCCGCCAGGCCCTCCGCCAGGATGGCCCCCAGACGCTCCGGATAGCAGCCGTTGGTATCCAGCTTTACAGCAAAGCCCAGTTCCCGTACCTGCCGGAGAAAATCCACCGCCCCGGGCTGGGCCAGGGGCTCTCCCCCGGAGAGCACCACGCCGTCCAGCAGTCCCCGGCGGCCCCGGAGAAAGGACAATATCTCCTCCTGATCCATCGGCGGCGTCTGCTCCAGACGTGTCACCAGCAGGGCATTGTGGCAGAAGGGGCAGCGCAGATTGCAGCCGGCGGTAAACACCGTGGCCGCCAGCCTGCCCGGAAAATCCACCAGGGATAATTTTTGCAGTCCGCCGAAATACATGTTCCTCGCTCCTCTCTCCCCGCCGCCTGGCGGCCGGGGAAGCCCGCTTTTCGTCTCCCATGCCGTACATGAACCGCCCGCCGGCTCCAAGGGCATGGGCCACCCCTGCCGGAAAACGCCCGCCAACAGCATCTGGCAGCCAGCATACCATGGCGCCGTCCCGGCCGCCGACGAAGCTCTCAGCACGCCGCCTCGGAGGGGCGGCACGGGCCATCATAACTGCCCAGCAGCTATTATATCCCATATCTCCCTATTTTTCCACCGCCGACCGATTGCTTTTTTCAAAAAACTATGCTATATTTTTGTTAAATGCTTAACAATAGGAGGCCCTATGGACGCTACAACACTCAAGGCGCGGCTGGACGCCGCCCACTATATCTGTGACGACAGTCTGGTCATCACCCTGCTGGTAGCCCTGCAGCTGGGCCGGCCCCTGCTGATCGAGGGGGCGGCCGGCGTGGGCAAGACAGAGATTGCCAAGGTCATGGCCGCCGCCCTGGACCGGGAACTGGTACGGCTGCAGTGCTACGAGGGGCTGGACGAGAGCAAGGCCCTGTATGAGTGGAACTACCAGAAGCAGCTGCTGGCCATCCAGGTGCGCATGGACCGCCAGTCCCCCGACGACTTGACCAAATCCCTCTTCAGCGACGAGTACCTGCTGGAGCGGCCCCTGCTCCGCTCCATCCGCTCGGAAGCGCCCACCGTGCTGCTCATTGACGAGATCGACAAGGCGGACGAGGAGTTTGAGGCCTTTTTACTGGAACTGCTCTCCGAGATGCAGGTGACAATCCCGGAGGTGGGCACGCTGCGGGCCAAGACCATCCCCTTTGTGGTGCTGACCTCCAACCGCACCCGCCCGCTCAGCGAGGCCCTGCGCCGCCGCTGCGCCTATCTCTACATTGAATACCCGGATCTGGACAAGGAGGTGGCCATCATCCGCGCCAAGCTGCCCCACGTCAACGAGCACCTTGCGGTGCAGGTGGCCAGAGCGGTGCAGGCCCTCCGGGCCAACGACGCCATTTTGAAGAAGCCCTCCATTGCGGAGACGCTGGACTGGGTGGCCGCTCTGGAGGCCCTGGGGATCAGCGATCTGACAGCAGGCGCCGCCCGCCAGACCCGGGGATTTGTACTGAAAAACAGTGAGGACCTGTCCGCTCTGTCGGAGGGAATTCCCGCCCCCGGCGGCGGCGAGGACAGCTGCCCGGAGGGCGGCTGCGGCGGGTGCCGCCACCACGGACATCCCGCCGTCAGCGGAGATGGGGAGGCGGACAAAATCCAGCGGGTTCAGAGCGCCTCCGGGGGGCAGGGATGAACGCCGGCGAGCACGTATATCTGGAGAAGCTGACGGAATTTTCCGCCCTGCTGCGGCAGGAGGGGCTGGCGGTAGGCCTCCAGGAAACGGCGGACGCCTGCCAGGTGCTCTCCGCCCTGGGCTTTGCCCAGCGGGACGCCGTTCGCCACGCCCTGCGGGCGGTATTTGCCAAATCCCGACAGGAACAGGCCGTCTTTGACCGCTGCTTCGACGGCTTCTTTATCAGCCTGGATAAAAAGCAGGCGGCCCTCCGCAGGCGGGAGGCGGAGGAGCAGGAACTGCGGCGCCGACGGCAGGAGGCGGAGCAGGAGCTGCAATACAACGGAGAGAGCATGGATCTGCGGGACGATCTCCGGGAGGTCTACATCCGCATGCCGGAGGACAAGCGGGAATATCTGCGGCAGCTGATGGAAAAGTCCAAAAGCACCGTGGAGCGGAACCCTCAGCTGTACAGCAGCTTCATCCACTCCGTCTTTACCCGCTTTCTGCTGGAGCAGCAGATGCTGCTGGAGGACGCGGCGGTGGGCTGCGAGGCCACGGACCCGGAACTGGGCCTTCTCTATCGGGATATCTCCCGTTTTCAGGAGTCGGACATCCCCCGGGCCACCGCCCTCATCGCCCGTATCACCCAGCAGCTGAGCGCTGAACTGAGCCAGCGGCGCCAGCGCCTGGGCTCCAGCGGCAAGCTGGACTTCAAACGGACCATCCGTAAGGGCCTGGAAACCGGCGGCAGCTTTCATCGCCTGTCCTACCGGCGCAAGCGCCGGCGGCGGCGGCAGCTGGTGCTGCTGTGCGACGTGTCCGGCTCCATGCTGCAATTTTCCGAATTTGCCCTGCGCTTTCTCAAGTCCATGGCCGAGGTGTCCGACGCCTCCCGGATCTTCCTCTTCTCCGAGTCCATCCACGAGGTGGACCCCTTTGCCCTGCAGAACATGGACGCCTTCCGGGGCTACGTCCGCTCCTCCGGACTCTACGGCAAGGGTACCGACCTGGGCACAGCCCTGGAGACGCTGTGTACCCTGCGCCCTGCCCCCCTCGGTCCTTCCGCCACGCTGCTGATCCTCTCGGACACCAAAACCATCGACCTGCCCCGTGGGGGGCGGGCCCTGCTGGAGGCAAAACGCCAGACGGGACGGGTCCTGTGGCTCAACCCTATCCCCGAGGGGAAGTGGCCCTATGTCCGCAGCATCCAGACCATGGCCATGCTCTGCCAGATGGTCCCCTGCTCCACCCTGGATGAACTGGCCCGGGCTTGCCGCCGGCTGCTTCTGTGACAGGATTTTACCGTCCGGCTCCAGATTTCGAGCCAAAGCGCCAGGGATCTGTGCTACCATGAGGGGGAAGCGAGTCCCTTTTTTCGGGGCTGCTACTTTCATACAGCAGGAGGGATTCCCATGCCTATGTTTCGCCCCGTCTCCGATTTGTCCTCCCACGCTGACGCCATCTGCGACTACTGCCGCAGCACCAGGGAGCCTGTTTTTCTGCTCCAGAACGGGGAGAGCCACGTGGTGGTGCTGAGCATTGAGGCCTACCAGGCACAGACGCAGGTGGAGGAGAACCATTCCGCCGCTGACGCCCGGGAGCATTTTCTGACCGTTGCCCGCCAGCTGCAGGGTTACGACCAAAGAGGAGGATAACACGCCTGTGAAAGGGCGCGCCGTGAAGGGTATTTCACGGCGCGTTCTTTTTCTCCAAGGAGGAACCTGGGATGGGTGGATGACATACAATGGCCTGAGCAGGAGTGTGAAGTACGTATGGCATATTCAGATCGCGAACTGTTGGCCCGCCTCATTGAGTGCGAAGCCGGCGGAGAGGGAGAAAACGGGATGAAGGCGGTGGCGGGCGTGGTGATGAACCGGGTCCATGCCACCGGCGGCGAATACGCCCGGGTGGGTCAGGGCAGCATCCGCAACATCATCTTCCAGCCGGGACAGTTTGTCTGTGCCAGCGAGACGGAAGGTGGAGCCTATAACCCGCAGAACATATACAACATGCGCCCTGAGGCCATCCACTACGAGATTGCCGACTGGGCCATCGCCGGCAACCGCCTGCCGCTCTACAACGACCTCCCGAAATTCAACGCCGACGAGCTGGCGCGCCAGTTCAACGTCACGGCCAAACACTCGATCGAGAAGATGGCCGCCGCCTACCACGACGCATTCCTGACGGTGAGCGACATCACGGCCAACGAATGCAAATACCTGCTGGGACGCGAACCGGACGGCATCACGCCCAACGGGTTCGAAAACGACTTTGTATGGACGGGCGAGGAGTACGACGCCAAGCGTGCCGAAGCCCGCACGGCAATGATCTCGGTGGCCGAGGCCTGCCTGGGCGAAAAATTCACGGGCGACCCGCTGATCGTCGGAACCAGCGGCCGCTACGAATTCCGCAACAAGGGCATCGACGTCTTCATCGAGTCGCTCAAGCAGTTCGCCGCCTCGGACCGTCTCCGGCGCGAGGTGCTGGCCTACATCACCGTGCCGGCCGGCAACCGCGGCCCGCGCCTCGATTTGCAGGCTCATCTGGCCGACCCGTCGAAGCCCATCGACGCAGGCCAGTACAGACATTCGACCCACTACCTTGAAAACGCAACGTGGGACCCCATCGTGAACGCGCTGAAGAACAGCAACCTCACCGATCCCGGATCGAAGGTGAAGGTGATCTTCGTCCCCACGTACCTCAACAAGGCCGACGGCATCTTCCACAAGGATTACTACGAACTGCTGGTCGGCATGGACATGACCGTATTCCCCTCCTACTACGAACCGTGGGGATACACGCCGCTCGAATCGGTGGCCTTCTCCGTGCCGACGATCACCACGACGCTGGCCGGATTCGGTCTCTGGGCGGCCAAACAGCGCGAGCATGCGGGCGTGGAGATCGTTCTGCGCGACGACTACAACGATCAGGAGGTCGAAGAGAAGATCGCCGAGTCGCTGCTGCACTTCAGCCTGCTGGACGACAAGCATGTGAACGAGATGCGCGTGTCGGCCTACGAAATCTCCGAAACGGCGCTCTGGGAACACCTCTTCGCCGCCTACGAGCAGGCTTACTCCGAGGCTGTCGAAAGTT
>USMP01000098.1 GCA_900555795.1 uncultured Eubacteriales bacterium | reverse complement strand
CCGTCTCCCTTCCTGCCAGGGGGTGCGCGGGGTGCGGGACATGGGCGGGGCCTGCTGGCCCGTCAGGCTTCACCCCGGTATTTTCGCCGGGTGGCGATGCCGCCGCGGATGTGCCGCTCCGCCTTGTTCTCCTCCAATACCTCCTTGACGCGGAGATAGAGGCTCCTGTTGTATAGGGGCAGACGCTCCTGAATATCTTTATGTACGGTGCTCTTGCTGATGCCAAACTTTCTGGCGGCCTCCCGCACGGTGGTGCGGTTCTCAATGATATAGACAGCCAGTTCGCAGGCCCGCTCCTCAATATTACCCTTCAAGACCCAACACTCCCTATCCCGATATGGTTCATATATATGCCGGATAGGGGGAGAACATGCCGGTCCGGCCACCGACTGGCGGCGCGGCCTGTTTTTTTCCAAAGACATGTTTAGAAGTTGCAAGGCGCCACTTTTGTTGGTATACTAGGAGTACTTTATATAATATGCGGGTTGGGCGCCGTTTTGCATGCAGCCAGAGGCGGTTGGGACATGGGAAGCGACTAGACAGGCGCCGGCAGACGCATTTCAAGAATGGCAGAAAAGGAGGGAGACGGGATGGGCAGACGCCACACGGTGCTGGTGGTAGATTCCGGAGCGGAGAACTGCTTGCTGCTGTCGGATATGCTCCGTGGGGATTATAATATTGTGGAAGTCCAGGATGGCCGGGAGGCTATGGCCTGCCTGGAACATAGGGGCGGAGAAATAGCGCTGATGCTTCTGGACGTGGATGCGCCGGAGACGGGCGGCCTTGCCGCGCTGGCAGCCATGGAGAAGAGCGGATATACGGACAGCGTCCCCGTCATCGTTCTCTCCGGGGATGACGTCTCTTCGGCCGTGGACCAGGCGTGGGAACTTGGCGCGGTGGAATGTGTAACCCGTCCCTATCGTGCAGCGGTGGTGCGGCGGCGGGTGCGCAATGTACTCATGCTGTACGCCAAGCAGAGGCTGCTGGAGGACATGGTGGCAGAGCAGCTGCTGGACCGGGAGAGGAGCAGCCAGATCGCGGTGGAGGTGCTCAGCGATATTGCCGCCTTCCGTGGCAACAAGTCCGATCACGTTTTGGCCCTGCTGGAGCAGGAGAGAATCAAGTACCTCTTTTTTGCCAGCATGTCCAGGGAGATTCAGTTTGAGTATGATATCCCCGCAAAGCGGCTGACCATGTCCGACTGGGGGGCTGACTTTTTGGGTATTTCCGACGTGATCTCCAACCCACGGAGCAACGAGATCCTGGCCGGGATATTTGCGCCGGAGGACTACCAGGATTTGCGGGAGCGGGTCTACCGAGCGACGCCCCAGGTGCCGGTAGTGACGCATCATTACTGCCTCACGATCCGTGGGGAGCGGCGCTGGTACCGGGCAGTGGCCCGTCTGCTTTGGATGCAGGCAGGGGCGGAGACGCCCACAGGGATTATTGGAAAATTTGTGGATGTGCACGAGCAGCAGCTGGAACTGGACCGCTTCAAGCAGATGGCCCGCCACGATGCTCTCACGGGCCTGTACAACCGGGACTACGCCCGGCTGCTGATTACCCGGTCCCTGGGCCAGGGGGAGGGACGGCGGTTTGCCATGCTGGTGCTGGATCTGGATTTTTTCAAGTCCGCCAATGACTGCTATGGCCACATGTTTGGAGATCAGGTGCTGCGGAAAATGGCGGAGAAGCTGCGGGGCAGCATCCGGGAGACAGATGTGGCCGCCCGCATCGGCGGAGATGAGTTCCTGCTGTTTCTGGAGTATGGGACGGCGGTGGAGCCGCTGGTGGAGCGGATATGTGCCGCCACCAGCGGACAGTACCAGAATTTTGCCATCCGGGTCAGCGTGGGCGTGGCGCTTTCACCCCGGGACGGAACAGAGTATGAGTCCCTGTTCCACCGGGCGGATCAGGCACTGTATGCCGCCAAGCAGCGGGGCCGTGGCTGCTGCTGCCACTACGACAACTCCATGCGCAACCTTTTGTCGGTGCTCTCACCGGTGGAGAGCGCGTCGGAGTAGCTGCGGGCAACAGGGCGGCGGCGCAATACGGGGACGGGCGAAAACGCCCGTCCCCGTATTGCGTTTATAAATGGATCACTCGCTACCAGATTTGGACCCGCAACTCCTCCGGCAGGTACATGCCGTCGCCGGGCTGGATATCGAAGGCCTGATAAAATTCGTCCAGGCTCTGAAGGGCCCGGCTGCCCCGCAGCTTGTCGGCGGCGTGAACGTCCAGGGCCGCCAGGTACATCCGGGCCTCCCGGCTGGCGGTGCTGCGCCAGGTGCGGGCCGCGCTGCGGTACAGGGCGGCGTAGTCCGGCTGGGGGGAGGCACTCTCAATCTGGGTGATGCAGGCCAGGGCCCCCAGATCCGCCACATTCTCGCTGAGGGTCAGAAGGCCATTGCAGGTGATGCCCGGGGCGGACTCCACCCCATCGTAGAAATCCACCACGTCCTGGCACAGGGACTGGAAGGCGGCGTAATCCGCCTCGGTCCACCAGTTGTTCTGATTGCCCTGGGCATCAAACTGGGCGCCGTTGTTGTCAAAGGCGTGGGTAATCTCGTGGGCGATAATGTAGCCGATGCCGCCCAGATTCTCCGTGTAGTCGGCGTTTACGTCGTACAGGGGGGCCTGGAGAATACCGGCGGGGAAGTTGATGCTGTTGGAGGTGGCGCTGTAGTAGGCGTTGACGGTGTAGGCGGACATGAGCCAGCCGGTCTTATCCACAGGCTCATCCTGGGCGGCGGCGGCAGCGGCCATGGAGGCCCGGCTCATGGCAATCAGGTTCTCATAGTAGGAGCCGCCCTCCTCCCTGCTGCGCAGGGCAACGCCGGCGTAGGGGTCGTCCCACTGGTCGGGATAGCCCACGTTCACCGTGATGGCGGACAGCTTCTCCACGGCCTTGTCCCTGGTCTCCCGGCTCATCCAGGTCAGGTTTTCCAGACGCTGGGCGTACACAGCCAAAATGTCGTCAATCATGCGCTCCACATCGGCCTTGGCCTCGCTGGAGAAGTAGCGCTCCACATAGGCCTGGCCCAGGTAGTCGGACAGATAGAGCTGCACCGCGGCGGCGGCGGTGGCGGCATCACCGGCGGTACCCTCGGTGCCCAGCAGGGCGGCATTGAGGGCATTGGCTGCGTCGGTGAAATCCCGGCTCAGGGCGCCGCCCAGGCTGCCCAGCAGGGATACCCGCATCACCAGCTTCAGGGTGTCCAGATTCTCCGGGGTGAGGAGGGCGGCCGCCTGGGCCAGCAGGCCCTGGTCTGTAATCACATAGGCCTCCTCCGGGTGGAAGCCGTAGGCGGAGAGCACCGCGTTCAGATCCACGTGGGGGAAGAGCGCGGCCACGTCCTGGGCGGGAACCACATGGTAGGTGTTGCTGATGTCGGCCTTTTGGGCGGCGGACAGCTGGGCCTTTGCCAGGGCTGCCTCCACCTCCGTGTAGGCCTTGGCGTCAGAGAGGGCCTGGGCGTCCTCCTCGCCGCCCAGCAGCAGCAGGGTGGCAATATACTGGGTGAAGAGGGCCTTTATCGGCTCACTGGCAAAGTACTCCTCCGTCAGGGAGGGGGAGATGGAGCCTATAGCGACGGCCCGCTGGGTGGTGTCCGCCAGGTCCTGGGTGAGACCGAAGCCCACCAAAAGAGCAACGGAGGTCTCCTGGATGATCTGGTTGTGCACCGCCATCAGTTCTTCCAGGCTCCCGGCCGCGTCAATGGCGTCCAGATAGGGCTGGATGGGGGTCACACCGGCGGCGTTGCGGGCGTCCCAGTCCAAAATGTTCTCGTAGAGATTTTTGATCTTCTCCTCGGGGGAGCCGGCCTCCGGCTCGCTGGCGGCAATGCCCAGAATCAGCTGGGCCACCTGGGTGTTGGTCTGAGCGGTGATCTCATAGAGGGTGCCGTTGATCATGCTGCCGGGCAGAATCGTGGAACTGTCCAGCCACTCCTTATTGACGGCGGCATAGAAGTCGTCCTTCAGGTTACTGCCCTGAAGGGCGTAGACCCGCTGGATAAACAGTTCCATCTGCTCCCGGGTAACGGGGTCCCGGGGGGAGAAGGTGGTGGCGGAGATGCCCGCCACAATGCCCGCGCCAAAGACATTGGCCAGTTCCGACTGGGCCCAGCCGGGCACGTCGGTAAACGAGGCGCTGTCATAGGCCCAGCGGGCGCTGTCGCCCACGGGGGTGTTCAGAATGCCGAAGGCCCGGGAGAGCATCACCAGGGCCTCGGCCCGTGTCACCGCCTCATCCTCGTGGAGCGCACCGTCGGCGTCGCCCCGCAGGATGTCGGCGGCGGTGACGGCGGGGTTATAGTCGTCCGCCGCGGCCAACAGCATATCCCGGGCCTCGCCCCGGGTCAGACAGTCGCCCGCCGCGAGGGCGGTGGGAGCGGCGCCCAGAAGCAGGGCGCAGGTCAGCGCCAGGGCCGCCAGGCGGCAAAACAGATTCTTTTTCATAACGATCCTCCTTATTGTGCCCGCTCCCAGGCGGCAGGGGAATCCGATACTCAGTGTTTGCCGGGGAGTGGCTGTTTATCCATTCTATCACGGCGCGCCGCCCGATTCAATGGCGGGGCCAAATTTTATCTGGGGTTGAGGTGGCTTGACAGCGAAAGGAAAATCGTTTATGCTCTGCCTATATCAATAAAAAGAGGTGTGCTATGGAACAGGCAAAGGTTTATTATACGGATTTTCGGACGATCCCCTTCGGGGACGGCCTGCCCTCCAAGCTGAAGGCGCTGATTAAGAAGGCGGGCATCGGCCAGATTGACATGGATGGCAAATTTGTGGCGATCAAAATGCATTTTGGCGAACTGGGCAATGTCAGCTATCTGCGGCCCAACTACGCCAAGGCCGTGGTGGACGTGGTAAAGGCGCTGGGGGGCAAGCCCTTCCTCACGGACTGCAACACCATGTATCCCGGAAGCCGGAAAAACGCCCTAGAGCACCTGGAGTGCGCCTGGGAGAACGGGTTCACCCCCCTCTCCGTGGGCTGCCCCATTCTGATCGGCGACGGCCTGAAGGGCACCGACGATGTGGCGGTGCCGGTGGAGGGCGGCGAATATGTGAAGGAGGCCCGCATTGGCCGGGCGGTGATGGATGCGGACGTGTTTATCAGCCTGACCCACTTCAAGGGCCATGAGATGACCGGCTTCGGCGGAGCCATCAAGAATATCGGTATGGGCTGCGGGTCCCGGGCGGGGAAGAAGGAGCAGCACTGCAGCGGAAAGCCCCATGTGGAGGATGAGGCGTGCCGGGGCTGCCGCCGGTGTGAGCGGGAGTGCGCCAACGGCGGCCTGGTGTTTGATTTCCAGCGGCGGAAGATGACGGTGAATCAGGACAAGTGCGTGGGCTGCGGCCGCTGTCTGGGGGCCTGCAATTTTGACGCCATCCGCTTCACCAACGACAATGCCAGCACGGATCTGAACTGCCGAATGGCGGAGTACGCCAAGGCGGTGGTGGACGGGCGGCCCCAGTTCCATATCTCCCTGGTGGTGGACGTGTCCCCCAACTGCGACTGCCACTGGGAGAACGACGCTCCCATCCTGCCGGATCTGGGGATGTTTGCTTCCACGGACCCGGTAGCCCTGGATCAGGCCTGCGTGGACGCCTGTATGGCCGCCGCCCCCATGGCGGGCAGTCAGCTGGCGGATAACCTGGCCCGGCCGGATTTCCAGGATCTGGGCGACCCATTCCGCAATTCCACTCCGGAGTCCGAGTGGCGCAGCTGCCTCAGCCACGGAGAGAAGATCGGCCTGGGTACCCGGTCCTATAAGTTGATTCGCATGAAATAGGCCTGTCAAAAGAGCAGGCGGACGCTATTGCGTCCGCCTGCT
>USMP01000097.1 GCA_900555795.1 uncultured Eubacteriales bacterium | reverse complement strand
CCGCCCCACGGTACGTTCGTACCGTGGGGCGGATGCTTTTTGCGGTGTCAGCCCCCCAGCCGCCCCGCGGCAGGGGAGCTTGCGCGCGGCGGGTTTTAACAAAGTGAGAGATATTATGTTAACTTAATTTCTACGTTGGGGAGGCTTGAAATTGGTCGGGACTAATTGACTAATCCGGCTGATTTTTATATTATTATGTTGCCGGAATTTTTTCGGCGGAGGTGTGGATATGTACTTGAAAGATGCGCAGACCGGCGACACGTGTATTGTTGAGAGCATGTCGCTGCCGTTTGAGATGGAGCACAGGCTGGAGGCGCTGGGCATGACCAGGGGCACGGCCATAAGCGTGCTGAACCGCAAGGGAAAGGGAATCCTGATAATAAAGCTGCGCGGCACCCGCTTCGCACTGGGGTACAACATCACGCGCAACATACAGGTGAGGGAGGCGGAGAGCAGTGGCGAGTGACATGACGATAGGGTTCATCGGGAACCCCAACTGCGGCAAGACCACGCTGTTCAACGCCTACACCGGCGCCAACCTCAAGGTTGCCAACTGGCCGGGCGTCACGGTAGAGAAGGTGGAAGGACAGATAGAGTTCCAGGGGCAGAGCATACACCTGGTCGACCTGCCGGGCACCTACTCGCTGACCTCCTACACGATGGAGGAGACGGTCTCCAGGAGCTTCATACTCAGCGACGAGGTGGACGTCATTATAAACGTCGTGGACGCCAGCGCGCTGGAGCGCAGCCTCTACCTCACCTTGCAGCTGCTGGAGCTGGGCAAGCCGGTGGTCATGGCGCTGAACATGATGGACATCGTGGAAAAGCGCGGCATGGAGATAGACCTGCACCGCTTCCCGGAGATGCTGGGCATCCCGGTGGTGCCCATCTCCGCCGTCCGGGGAGAGGGCGTGGAGGAACTGGTGAACCACGCCCTCCACGTGGCCCAGTACCAGGAGCGGCCCGGCCGGGCGGACTTCTGCGGCAGGGACGACCAGGGCGGCGCCGTCCACCGCTGCCTGCACGGCATCATGCACCTCATTGAGGACCACGCCCAGGCCGCCCACCTGCCGGTGCGCTTCGCTGCCACCAAGCTGGCAGAGGGGGACGAGGCGGTGCTGGAGCGGCTGCACCTCTCGGAAAACGAGCAGGAGATGGTGGAGCACATCATCGCCCAGATGGAGGCCGAGCGGGGCATGGACCGGGCCGCGGCCATCGCGGACATGCGGTTCGACTTCATCGAGCAGCTGGTGGCGCAGACGGTTGTGAAGCCCCGGGAGAGCCGGGAGCATGAGCGCAGCCGCCGGATGGACCGGTTCCTCACGGGGAAATATACCGCCATCCCCGCCTTCATCGCCATTATGGGCCTGGTGTTCTTCCTCACCTTCCACGTCATCGGCGCCGCCCTCCAGGGCCTGCTGGCCGCTGGGGTGGACGCCCTCACCGCTCTGGTGGACGGGGCCCTGTCCGCCTGGAACGTGTCCAGCGCCCTCCACTCCCTGGTCATTGACGGCATATTCAGCGGCGTGGGCAGCGTGGTCAGCTTCCTGCCCATTATCGTCACCCTGTTCTTCTTCCTGTCCCTGCTGGAGGATACGGGCTACATGGCCCGGGTGGCCTTCGTCATGGACAAGCTGCTGCGGAAAATCGGCCTGTCCGGCCGGAGCATTGTCCCCATGCTGGTGGGCTTTGGGTGCACGGTGCCGGGGGTGATGGCCAGCCGGACCATGCCGTCGGAGCGGGACCGGAAGATGACCATCCTGCTGACCCCCTTCATGAGCTGCTCCGCCAAGCTGCCTATCTACGCCCTCCTCTCCGCTGTCTTTTTCCCCGGCTGGGCGGCGCTGGTGATGGTGGGGCTGTATTTCCTGGGCATTCTGGCGGCGGTGCTCATCGCCCTGATTTTTAAGGGCACCCTGTTCCGGGGGGAGGCGGTGCCCTTTGTGATGGAACTGCCCAACTACCGGATGCCCGGGATCAAAAATGTGGCCCAGCTGCTGTGGGAGAAGTCCAAGGACTTCCTGCAGCGGGCCTTTACCGTCATCTTTATTGCCACCATCGTCATCTGGTTCCTCCAAACCTTTGATCCCCGCCTGCGGATGGTCAGCGACTCCCAGGAGAGCATCCTGGCCCTGGTTGCCGGGGCCATCGCCCCCGTCTTCGCCCCCCTGGGCTTTGGGGACTGGCGCGTCTCCACCTCCCTTATCGCCGGCTTCATGGCCAAGGAGAGCGTGGTCAGCACCCTGATGGTCCTGTTCGGCAGCGAGGCCGCCCTCTTTACCGTCCTCACCCCCCTCTCGGCCCTGTCCCTGCTGGTATTCTGCCTGCTGTACACCCCCTGTGTGGCTGCGGTGGCCGCCGTGAAGCGGGAACTGGGGGGCCGGTGGGCCCTGGGCGTGGTGTTGGGCCAGTGCGTCCTAGCCTGGGTATTTGCCCTGGCGGCGCGGCTCATCGGCCTGGCCCTGGGGCTGGCGTAGGGGACGAACCAATCAAAAAGGAGCACTGCATGAAACTGATTTCCTGGAATGTCAACGGCCTGCGGGCCTGCCTGAAAAAGGGCTTTCTGGACTTCTGCGCCCTGTCCGGGGCGGATGTGTACTGTCTGCAGGAGACAAAGCTTCAGGCGGGGCAGCTGGAACTGGAACTGGCGGGCTACCACCAGTTTTGGAACTACGCCGACAAAAAAGGCTACTCCGGCACCGCCATCCTCACCCGGGAGGAGCCTGTCTCCGTCACCTATGGCTTCGGCGACGACCTGCACCGCCACGAGGGCCGGGTCATTACCGCCGAATACCCGGATTTCTTTCTGGTCTGCTGCTATACCCCCAACGCCCAGGACGGCCTGAAACGGATTGACTACCGCATGCTGTGGGAGGATGATTTCCGCGCCTACCTCTGCGGTCTGGATCAGGCCAAGCCGGTGATCCTATGCGGGGATCTGAACGTGGCCCACCAGGAGATCGATCTGAAAAACCCCGGCCCCAACCGGGGCAACGCCGGGTTTTCCGACCAGGAGCGGGAGAAAATGACCCAACTGCTCTCCGCCGGCTTCACCGATACCTTCCGTTACTTCTATCCGGACAAGGCCGGCGCCTACAGCTGGTGGAGTTACCGGTTCAACGCCCGGGCCAACAACGCCGGGTGGCGGATCGACTACTTTTTGGTCTCCGACCGGCTGCGCCAGCGGCTGGCCGGGGCGGACATCTATGCGGAGATCCCGGGCAGCGACCACTGCCCGGTGGCGCTGGAACTGCGGTAAGCTGCGCGGAAGCGCCGCCCATGGAGAGGCAATAAACCGCCCCCGACTGTGCTGACAGCACAGTCGGGGGCGGTTTATTGCCTGTGGAAAAAGCCTCGCAGAGTTCGCGTCCGCAGACACGAAAAGAGTGCAATCCGTTTTTTCCGGCGACATGCGCGGCGGGAAAAACACCTCTCGCGAAGCGAGCGTCGCGCAGCCTTCTCAAAAAAGAGGCTTTGCCTCTTTTTTGAAAGCCTCCGGCGGGGCTGGGGGAAGCCCCTCAGGGAATCCGGAAAAAGCGCTTCCCCGTCTCCAGGGTAATCGCGGCGCAGTCCGCCGGCGGCACCCCCTTGATTTCCGCCAGCCTTTCGCAGACATAACGGACATACCCCGAGTCGTTCCGCGTCCCCCGGTGGGGCACCGGAGCCATGTAGGGGCTGTCCGTCTCAATCATGATCCGCTCCAGGGGCACCGCCCGGGCCGCCTCCACCGCCCGGCGGGCGTTTTTATAGGTCAAAACCCCGGTGAAGGAGATCAGCCACCCCAGCCTGACCAGTTCTCCGGCCATCTCAGCGCTGCCGGAGAAGCAGTGGAACACCCCCCGCACCCGGGGGAACTCCCTCACCACGGCAAGGCTGTCGCCGTGGGCCTCCCGGTCGTGTACGATCACAGGCAGATCCAGTTCCTCCGCCAGGGCCATCTGGGCCCGAAAAACCTGCTGCTGGAGTTCTTTGGGGGGATTTTCCTCCCAGTAGTAGTCCAGACCGATCTCCCCGATGGCAACGACTTTTGGATGCTTCGCCATCTGGCGGAGATCCTCCAGTTCCTCCTCCCGCCAGGGGCCGCAGGAGTCGGGCTTTACCAGCCCTTCGAAGACGTTGAACATGACCTCTCTAGTTCCTGCGGCCGTCATCTGATACGGGTCAAGACTGTCTCCCAGGTCTTGAGAAATTCCGACCACCAGTTCACCGCCGGTGACCGGCTCTCCGGAAAAGGCCCGCACCGATTTGCGGGCATGGAGCCCCGCCAGGATTTCATCCCGGTCTGGATCAAATTGTTCCGCATCGTAGTGGGCATGGGTATCAAAGAGCATTTTTCCGGCTCCTTTCCATAGAGAAGCCGGCGGCAGCCCCCGGGGCGCCGCCGGCCTGGTTTTTTGTTATGGGACAGGACGCTCGAAGATCAGATCAATCTCCTTATGACCTCCCTGGCTGGAGAAGCGGGTGGGGATGTATCCCACAAAGCGCCAGCCCTCGGCGGCGCACTGATCAATGACCTCCCGATGGGCGCAGTCTGCGTTATCAATCCAGAAGCCGCCGCCGGTTTCGATGGTAATATACTTGTACTCGTACATGATCTGCGTCCTCCAATTTAATTTTCCAGGCAAAACGGAGTTTTGCCAAAAGATTCTTCTGATTCTTTTCTATAAAGGAAAAAATGTATGCCGTTGCCTTTAGCACATTTTTGCGCCGGCAGGAATGCTGTCGTCGACAATCAGAAGGTTCAGCTTCTCCTCGCCCTTTTCGGTGTGGACGGCGGAGATAAGCATGCCGCAGGATTCCAGGCCCATCATCTTCCGGGGGGGCAGGTTCACCACCGCCACCAGGGTTTTGCCCAGAAGGTCCTCGGGGGCGTACCACTTGGCGATGCCGGACAAAATCTGGCGGTCAGTTCCGGTGCCGTCGTCCAGGGTGAAGCGCAGCAGCTTCTCGCTCTTCTTCACCCGCTGGCAGTCCTTCACCTTCACCGCCCGGAAATCGGACTTGCAGAAGGTTTCGAAATCCACCGTCTCCTCCGTCAGGGGCTCGGTTTCCAGGCTGGGGAGGGCGGCCCGTCTCGCCGCCTGGGCGGCCTCGTCCAGTTCCGCCAGAGCCTTCTCCATGTCGATGCGGGGGAACAGGTTCTCCCCCTTGTGGACGGCCACATCGGCGGCCAGAGCACCCCAAACTGCGGCGCTTAACCAGGTGCGGCCCCCGGCGCAGGCGCCGATCTGATCGAAGATCTTCCCACAGCTGCCCGGCATGAAGGGGGTCAGCAGGATGGTGCAGACCCGCACCGTCTCCAGCAGGTTATAGAGCACCCGGGCCAGGCGGGGTCCATTGGCGTCCATATCCCTGGCCAGAGCCCAGGGGGCGTTCTCATCGATATACTTGTTGGCCCGCTGGATGACCTTAAATACCTCCTCCAGGGCGTTCTGGAACTGGTAGCGCTCCATATGGGCCTCGTACTTGTCCCGGAGGCCGGAGACCATAGCCTCCAGGGGGGCGTCCTTCTCCTGATCGGACACCTGCTCCGCCGGCAGCCTGCCGCCGAAGTACTTCTCCGCCATAGCGGTGGTGCGGCTGACCAGGTTGCCCAGGTCGTTGGCCAGATCCACGTTGATGGTCTGGATCAGCAGTTCGTTGGAGAAATTTCCGTCGGAGCCGAAGGGGAAGGTCCGCAACAGGAAAAACCGCAGGGCGTCCACCCCGAAGCGCTCCGCCAGGATATAGGGGTCCACCACGTTGCCCTTGCTCTTGCTCATCTTGCCGCCGTCCAGCAGGAGCCAGCCGTGGCCGTAGACCTTCTTGGGCAGGGGCAGATTGAGGCTCATGAGCATGGCGGGCCAGATGATGGAGTGGAAGCGGAC
>USMP01000096.1 GCA_900555795.1 uncultured Eubacteriales bacterium | reverse complement strand
TGTGACGCCGCCGGGCCTTGTCCGGCGGCGTCTTTTACCTGCTTTTGCAGTTCCCGCAAAAATAAATCCAGGGTCCCGCGCGGCAGCTGCTGCGCGGGACCCTTTCCATTGAGACAAATCGCTTACTTCAAGGCCGCGGTGATGATGGCCATGGAGTAGACCTCCTGGGCGTTGCAGCCGCGGGAGAGGTCGTTGATGGGGGCGTTCAGGCCCTGGAGAATGGGGCCGTAGGCCTCGTAGCCACCCAGGCGCTGGGCAATCTTGTAGCCAATGTTGCCCGCCTCGATGCAGGGGAAGATAAAGGTGTTGGCATAGCCCGCCACCTTGCTGCCGGGGAACTTCAGCTGGCCCACCGTGGGGCTGACGGCGGCGTCAAACTGCATCTCGCCGTCGATGGCGTATTCCGGGGCCATCTCCTGGGCAACCTTGGTAGCGGCGGCGGAGAGCCCCACGGTGGCGCCCTTGCCGGAACCCTTAGTGGAGAAACTCAGCATGGCCACCTTGGGGTCAATGCCGAAGAACTGGGCGGTCTTGGCGGACTCCACGGCCACCTCCGCCAGCTTCTGGGCGGCGGAGACAGTGACGTTGCCCTCCTTGTCCACGCTGTCCTCATAGGAGATGTTGATGGCGCAGTCGCCCATGCAGAGTTTGCGCAGAGCCTCGTCGCCGGTGTCGCGGCTCAGGATGAAGGCGGAAGACACCAGGTGGGCGCCGGGCTTGGTCTTGATGATCTGCAGGGCGGGACGGACGGTGTCGGCGGTGGAGTAGGTGGCGCCGCCCAGCAGGGCGTCGGCCTTGCCCATCTTCACCAGCATGGTGCCGAAATAGTTACCCTTTTTGAGAGCGGCCCGGCAGTCCTCCTCGCTCATCTTGCCGCGGCGGAGTTCCACCATCTTGGCCACCATCTCATCCATGGCGGGATAGGCGGCGGGATCAATGATCTCAGCCTTGGCGATATCAAAGCCGCCCGCGGCTGCGGCGGCCTTCACCTCGTCCACGTTGCCCACCAGGATCACGTCCATCAGATCCTCGGCCATAAGGCGCTGGGTGGCCTCCAGAATGCGCTTGTCGGGACCCTCGGTGAATACAATGGTGCGGCGGTTTTCCTTCAGATTCTTCAAAAGAGCGGTAAACATGGTCTTGTCCTCCGTTTTATTATGGTCAGCGGCCGGAAACCAGCCCGGTCCGCAATTCAACGACACCATTATACACCAATCCCCGCCCGTCCTCAACGGTAAAATGACATTTTCTCAAAAATTTCCCGTCCCCGGACGCCCCGCCGGGAAAAGAGGTCCCCCTGCCCGCCCTTACCGGACAGGGGGTACTTTTTCAAAAAAGTTGCCGTTGACATAACGATGTGGAAAACCCTGTGGATAATGTGCAAAACCTATGAACGGCGGACATTTATGGAAGTTTCTCTGCCATTATGCCGCTGACAGGGGTGGGTACTTTTTACCAGGTTGTTTAGCTTTTTGTCAAAGCAGGGCCGGAAAAGCGGTTCCCGGGCAATTTTTGCCGGACGCCGACAAATAATGGCAAAATAATTGCCAAATTATTCCATTCGGTACCTTGACAAATTTTGACAAGCTTGCTATACTAGACTAAAACAGAAGCCCCAGGTGGGTGTTTTACATGCGAACAAATCAGTGAGGAGGAGACGCCATGATTTTTGGACTATTGAAAGACAGCAAGACCGGCGAGTATCGAACCGTGGCCACGCCCACAGAAATTGCCGTTCTGACGGGAGACGGGCACCAGTGCCTGGTGCAGCGGGGCGCGGGGGCTGGAGCAGGCTTCTCCGACCAGGCCTACGTCGACGCCGGGGCGGAACTGGCGGACACCGGGGAGGAGGTCTTCCGCCGGGCCGATCTGGTGGCCAAGGTCAAGGAGATTGAGCCCTGGGAGTATCCCCTGCTGCGTGAGGGGCAGATTGTATTCACCTGCATCCATCCCGCCGCCAACCCGGAGGAGGTGCAGGCCCTGCTGCGCAGCAAGTGCATCGCCTTTACCGCCGAGGACTGCCACCGCCACGGCTCCCCCAACTGCGAGGCGGCGGGAAAGCAGGGCGCCCTGTTTGGCCTGGAGTCCATGCTGACCACCAACGGGGGCAAGGGGAAGTTTGTCAGCGGCCTGGGGGGCGCCCCGGCCATGAATGTGCTGGTGCTGGGCACGGGGCTGGTGGGCAAATCCGCCCTCAGCGTGCTCTACAACCTGGGGGCCCGGTGCACCGTGGCGGGGCGGAACGTGGGGTCCCTGCGGGCCATCAGCGGCCAGTACCGGGACCATGTGAGTACCATCATGTGCAACCGGCCCTCCATTGCCCGCATCCTGCCCACCACCGACATGGTGCTCAACTGCATCAAGTGGCCCAAGGACAGCCGGGAATACCTCATCGACCGGTCCATGCTGCGCCTGATGGAGCCGGGCAGCGTCATTGTGGACATCAGCTGCGATCCCGACGGGCCCATTGAAACCTGCCGGGAGACCACCCATGCCCAGCCCCGCTATGTGGAGGAGGGCATCGTCCACTTCTGCGTCAGCAACATCCCCGGCGCCATTGCTCAGTCCACCTCCATCGCCTATGCCGCCAGCGTGCTGCCCCACTTCCGCGCCCTGCTGGGGCTGGGGGTGCCGGCGGCCTGCGCCCGGGACGGGTATCTGCGCCGGAGCCTCACCGCCTATCGGGGCTGTCTGACCCACGAGGAGACCAGCGCCATCCAGGGCATTCCCTGGGCCCGGCCCAAGGATGTGCTGGGTCTGGCGGATGGTCATCACCTGGACCCTGCGCCGCCGGCCACACCCACCCGGTCAAAAAACTTTATCAACCTGCGGGAGACTGGGGTGTGTTCCCCCAACGGGGACGCATAACGCCCCGCCGGGCCGAAACAGGGACGCCCCCGGACAGCGGATGGAATCCGCTGTCCGGGGGCGTTTTCGGAGTGGGGCGTTTCCCTTTTACTGGTCCATCTGGGGCAGGCTGGCCAGGGAGGCGGCAATGTCCTCGTCGGTAGGGATATAGTCTGTCATATCGCCGTCGTGGAACTTCTGGTAGGCGTACAGATCAAAGTAGCCGGTGCCGGTAAGGCCGAAGAGAATGGTTTTCTCCTCGCCGGTTTCCTTGCACTGCAGGGCCTCGTCAATGGCCACCCGGATGGCGTGGCTGCTCTCCGGGGCGGGCAGGATGCCCTCCACCCGGGCAAAGTATTCGGCGGCCTCAAAGACCTTGGTCTGCTCCACGCTGGTGGCCTCCAGCAGCCCGTCGTCGTACAGCTGGGAGAGGACGGAACTCATGCCGTGGTAGCGCAGGCCGCCGGCGTGGTTGGCGCTGGGGATGAAGCCGCTGCCCAGGGTGTACATCTTGGCCAGGGGGCAGACCATGCCGGTGTCGCAGAAGTCATAGGCATACCGGCCACGGGTGAGGCTGGGGCAGGAGGCGGGCTCCACGGCGATGAAGCGGTAGTCCGCCTCGCCCCGCAGCTTCTCTCCCATAAAGGGGGAGATAAGGCCCCCCAGGTTGCTGCCGCCGCCGGCGCAGCCAATAATGATGTCGGGCTTTACACCGTACTTGTCCAGGGCGGTTTTGCTCTCCAGGCCGACAATGGACTGGTGCAGCAGCACCTGGTTCAAAACGCTGCCCAGCACGTAGCGGTAGCCGGGGGTGTGGGTGGCCACCTCCACCGCCTCACTGATGGCGCAGCCCAGGCTTCCGGTGGTGCCGGGATGCTCGGCCAGGATCTTCCGGCCCACAGCGGTGGTTTCAGAGGGGGAGGGGGTGACACCGGCGCCGTAGGTCCGCATGACCTCCCGGCGGAAGGGCTTCTGCTCATAGGAGCACTTGACCATGAACACCTTGCAGTCCAGGCCCAGGTAGCTGCAGGCCATGGAGAGGGCGGTGCCCCACTGGCCGGCGCCGGTCTCGGTGGTGACGCCCTTCAGACCCTGGTGCTTGGCATAGTAGGCCTGGGCAATGGCGGAGTTCAGCTTATGGGAGCCGGAGGTGTTGTTACCCTCAAATTTGTAGTAGATTTTGGCGGGGGTCTGCAGCTTTTCCTCCAGGCAGTAGGCCCGGACCAGGGGGGAGGGGCGGTACATCTTGTAGAAGTCCCGGATCTCCTGGGGGATCTCAAAGAAGGGGGTGTCGTTGTCCAGCTCCTGCTTCACCAGTTCCTGGCAGAACACGCCGCCCAGCTCCTCCGCCGTCATGGGCTGGTGGGTGCCAGGGTTCAGCAGGGGGGCGGGCTTGTTTTTCATGTCGGCGCGGACATTGTACCACGCTCTGGGCAGTTCGTCCTCGGACAGATAAATCTTGTAGGGAATTTTGTTCTCGCTCATGGTAGTGTCTCCTTTTAAAATCGGTTCCGGGACAAAAGAGGGCAAAATAAAATCGCCCCTGTCCCTAGCATTCTGCTGGGACAGAAGCGATACCTGCTTCTGCGGTGCCACCCGGCTTGACGCCCACGGCGTCCACTTTGCGCGCACTGACATGCGCCGGCTTTGGTAACGGAGATCCCCTCCGGCTCGCCTACTTGCCACTGGCGTTCGGTCTGCCCTCGAGAGCCCATTGGGCCAGGCCATCCCTGCCGCGTTTCCACCGCCCGCGGCTCTCTGCAAGGTACCTGTCCGGCTTACTCACACTCTCTCAACGGTTTTGATGGGGGTACTATACCACCGGGAGATGCGGTTGTCAAGAGAAATTTTCCGGGGCCGCCCTGGCAGAATTTCCTCTTGAATTGCGGCGGCATTTCGTGTATAATGCGGAGGACACCATGAAATACCCTCCGCAAGCATTCGCGTTGAGGTTCCGGTCTCGCGCAATGGATGCCTGTGAACCATGTCAGGCGGGGAACCGAGCAGCATTAAGCGGGACGAAATGTGCCGCGAGGGTGCCGGTTCGGAGCGGATGCTTGCGGAGAGTATTTCATGGTGTATTTGCGTGCAAACGGGGCGGACGGGCCCGGATGCGGCGGTAATCTGCCGCCGCGGCGACACGCTGTGAGGTTTTTGGACAGGAGGCGGAGTTATGTACCAGGCCCTCTATAGAAAATG
The DNA here is from genome assembly GCA_900555795.1 of uncultured Eubacteriales bacterium. Taxonomy (GTDB): domain Bacteria; phylum Bacillota; class Clostridia; order Oscillospirales; family Oscillospiraceae; genus Pelethomonas. The sequence goes on along the minus strand of USMP01000096.1, from coordinate 900 downwards.
GCGGCCCCGGGCCTTTGCCGACGTGGTGGGCCAGGAGCATATTACCGACACCCTGCGCCGCCAGGTGGCGGAGGGCCGGCTGAGCCACGCCTATCTCTTCACCGGTACCCGGGGGACCGGGAAGACCACCTGTGCCAAGATCCTCTCCCGGGCGGTCAACTGCGAGCATCCGGTGGACGGAAGTCCATGCAATGAATGTCCTACATGTAAGGCAATCCAGTCAGGTTCATCCATGAACGTGGTGGAGATTGATGCGGCTTCTAACAATGGCGTGGAAAATATCCGGGATATCAGGGAACAGGTACAGTATCCGCCGACAGAGGGAAAATACAGAGTTTACATCATTGATGAGGTTCACATGCTTTCCATTGGAGCCTTCAATGCTTTGTTAAAAACATTGGAGGAGCCGCCGGCTTATGTGATTTTTATTCTGGCGACTACAGAGGTTCATAAGATTCCTATTACGATTTTATCCCGATGCCAGAGATATGATTTTAAGCGCATTTCTCTGGAAACCATTGCAGACCGGTTAAGAGAGCTGACTCAGGCAGAGCAGATCCAGGCAGAAGATAAGGCGCTAATGTATATTGCAAAGGCTGCTGATGGCTCTTTGCGAGACGGCTTAAGCCTGCTTGATCAGTGTGTTGCCTTCCATTACGGCAAACTTCTGACTTATGAAAATGCCCTTGAGGTTCTGGGGGCAGTGGATTCCAGCGTATTCAGCCGTATGTTCAATGCGGTTGCAGATGGGAGAACCCGCGACTGCATCACAGAACTGGAAGAAATTGTAATTCAGGGCCGGGAGCTGGGACAGTTTGTTACAGATTTCATCTGGTATCTGCGAAATCTTCTTCTGGTTCAGAGTGCAGATGATCCGGAGGGGTTAGTGGATCTGTCGGA
>USMP01000095.1 GCA_900555795.1 uncultured Eubacteriales bacterium | reverse complement strand
CCAGGTGTACGCCACCCGGCCGGAGTTGGACACCACCTCCACCTTGGCAATGGCGTCGCTGGAGTCGGGATCGCTGACGGACACCTCGATCACCGCCTCACCGGGCTTTTCCGGGATGATGCTGCCCATGATCTGGCCGTTTAAGCTGTACTCCAGTTCCAGGTTCTTGTCCTCGGTGGCGTACATGCGGTAGGAGCGGATGGCCTCATAGAGGCTCTCCTCCGTCAAATCGGCGGCCAGGATCACGTCCCGGGCGTCGTTGGCGTTGCCCCACTTGCCCTTGTGGTTATCCTGGTTGTTGGTGGGCGCCACGTGCCAGCCCTTATCCAGCGCCAGGGTGTACTGCTCATAGCTGGGCCAGTAGCCGCTGGAGCCGATGGCCCCCTCGCCGTTGCCCACCTCCACGGTGAAGATGTACTGGTCATAGAGGGCGGTATAGTAGCCGAAGTCCTGGAAGTTGCCGAAGGTGGCGCCGGGGTGGTTGAACTGGCTGAGGGATTCCACCCCCGCGCTGCCCGCCTCCACCAGCAGGTCGTAGTAGGCCTTCATACCGGCGTCATTGGTCTTGTTGTTGAGGGTTTTGTTGTTCCGGGACACCACCCCCGGAGTGTTGAAGGTGTTGATGTGGCCGGGCCCGCCGGACCAGGTCATCTCAAAGCCCGCCAGAGCCAGCACGCCGCTGTGGCTCTCGTTGAAGGCGTCGATTGTGCCGGTATAGGTGTCCCAGGCCGCCTGGGCGGAGGAGACCGCCTGGCTCACATCGTACAGCGCCGCCTCCGGGTTGGGGCTGGAGGTGGAGTCAAAATAGTTGGAGTGGTCGGTAAAAGCCACAAAGTCCACGTTGGCGCTCTCCGGCAGGCCCGACACATAACTCAGGGCGCTATCCAGGCTGCCGGCGCCGTCGGAGTAGGTGGTGTGGGAGTGGAGTTGGCCGTAGTAGCGCTGATAGAGGCTGCTGCCCACGGTGAAATACCAGCCTCTGACAACGCTGGCCCCGTCGGTCCTGCGGACGGTGACGCTGACCTGACAGCGGCCCGCGGCCAGATCCGCATCCGGGGAATAGCGGACGCTGCCGCCGGTGACAGTGGGCGTCACAGCCTGGCCATTCACCGTCATCTCCACGGAGAAGCCCTGGCCACCGTTGATGACGGTGCAGCCAATTTCAGGCCGCCGGTCCTCACCGGTCTGGTAGCCCTGGCCGGGCCGCAGGTCCGTGATGAAGGGCAGATCGTTGACCGGAACAGAGGCAGTGGTGGAGAACGCCACGCCCTTGCCATCCCGGCCGCTGACCACGATCTCCAGCGTTTCGCTGGCGGCGGTGATGTGGGAGCCGGGAACCGTGAAGGACCAGCCCGACTCACCCTCCGTCAGGCTGTACGCCTTTTCGTTCACCGTTACCCCCACCGTCTCCACGCCGAAGGGCGCGTCCACTGTGAAGGACACCGGGAAATCCACCCCCACGTTGGCCTCGCCCAGGGTCATAAACACCGCCTCTGGCCGGTTGACAATGCCCTCTGTCACCGTGTCGGCGCAGGGGAGGAACCGGAAGGTGTACATATCCGCAGGGTAGCTGGCCCCGGAGTAGAAGCTGTAGGTCTTAAAGGAGCCGGAGTAGTACTCCATATACTGACGGCCCGTATTGTTGTACCGGGCGTTGACGTTCAGCATCTGGAAGCCTCCGTTGAAGTTCTTCAGCTCCCAGGTGGAATAGTCGTCCGCCGTGGGGGTATAGAAGGCGGAATTGCCCGTGGCGCCGGTGGTCAGATAGCCGTCCGTCTCATTGTGGAAGAGGTATTCCCCATTCCCATTGATCTCCACGGTAAAGACACGGGCGCCATTGCCGCAGGAGGCCGTCCCGTCGTCACCAATGGCGGCGGGCACGCCCAGCACGGACGTACTGGTCTCATTGCCGTCCGTCCCGGCCAGAACACCGCCCAGCAGGGGATTGTAGATGACCACCTGGTCGCCGGCCTGGGGCAGACCCGCCGCAGAGGGGGCCGTGCCGCCGTAGTAGCCGTCCCCGTCCTCATCGCCGCTGGAGACGCCCACAAAGTCAAAGATGTAGATCTCCGACAGGGTGCTGCAGGTCCAGGCCTTGAAGCCGCTGTAGTACTCTAAGTAGATATCCCTTCCATTGTACTGCACATCGGCGCTGACAATCGTATAGCCGCCGAAGTCCTCCTGGTACTGAATGGTCCAGTTGGTGCCGCTCCCATTGGTGTCCTGCAGGGAGAGCTGCTCACTGGAATTCACGGAGAGATAGGGGCCGTTTTCGCCCAGTCGAAGGGTGTAGGTTCCGTCCGCCTTCCTGTTCACGGTGTACACGGCGGAGCCGGTGGGAATCGTATCCCTGCTGTCCGTGGCCATCACGGTGATGGCGCCGCCGGCCACCTCATAGCCGAAGAAGGCCTCCACGGGATAGGCGCCGCCCTGGCCGCTCTTGTGGTACACCGCGTAGGTCCCCGGCTCCAGGCCGTCGCCGGGCTCCGGGCCCGTGCCGCCGTCCACCTGGTAGTCCGTGGTGCGGCCATTGCGCAGCTGATAGCTGGTCCTATAGGCCGAGCAGCAGGCGTACAGCCCCACCACCGTGCCGGAGGCGGGCAGGGGCGCGCCCTTATAGAGATTGGCCGTCCCCGTGCTGTCGGAAACCTGGGTATTCCCCCCGGCGTTAAAGTCTCCCAGGGTCACATCCCTGATATAGACGTACTCCGAGAGGTAGTCCGCCCCCAGTTGGGACAGGGTGATCTCCTGGGCGGGGATCGGCTCCTGGTCCGGGTACAGCACCTCCATAGTGGGGAAACTCATCTGGAGCACACCGTTGTAGTCCACGATCTTCCCGGTGACCGTGACCACATCCCCCACCTGGTAGGACTCGTAATTGTTGTAGTCGTAAAGCTGGAAGCCTACGATCTCCCCATCCACAACATCCTCCAGGATGATGCTGTTCAGGCTCTCCCGGCCGTTGTAGTTGCTGCCGTAGTGGTAGACCACCTGGCCGATCACGGTGACAGCCTCCGCTGTGGCGCCGCCGGCGAGAGCCTGGTCGATGGTCAGCACACCCACCGGGACCATGTCCGCGGTGATGGGATCGCCGTCGGGATCATCGCCGCCGCCGGACCTGGTGATCTCCCCGGCCAGGGTGTTGCGCAGCTGGAGCGTGTCGTTGTAGACGCCCACGGCGGCGGTCACATCAATGATATCCCCCACCGCGATGTCCCACGCGCCGTCCGTCTTGCCCACCACGGCCTTGTAAATCTGAATGGTGTCCGTGCCGTCGGTGACGGTGATGTTGGGCTGGCTGTACTGCCCGCCATTGTCATAAACCTCCGTGACCTCCAGGCCGGTCAGCCTCACATAGGTGCAGATGTCCGCCGTGGTCAGCCGGCCGATCTCGGTGTCCTCCGCCGAAAGCGTCAGGCCGGAGGACGGCTCATAGGAGGCGCTGCCCAGCTGGGGCAGGCCGTTATACACCGTCCGGACTCCGGTGGCGATGACGGTGTCCCCCAGGCTGGCGCTGGGGTTCGCGGCCATACGGGCGCAGATTCCCCCCGTCTCGTCCTGGAGGTAGAGGTTCTTTCCATCCACCAGGGTCACAACGCCCTTCACGGTAAAGGTTCCCGTGCTGGCGGCCAGAGCCTCCCCGATGGTGCTCACCTGGACAGCCTCGGCAATGGTGTACGTCTCGGACAGCACCGCACTCCACTGCCCCTCCAGAGTGGCCGCGGCCTTCAGCGTGCAGGCCTCCTCAATGACGGGGACACCCCCGTCATTGGCCGTGGAATATTCCACGGCGGCGGGATTTCCCTCCTCGGTGGGATCACTGCCATTGAGAGTAAAGTAGATGGCGGCCCCTTCGCTCTCGCAGGTCAGGGCAATCTCGGTGCCGGCTTCCACCGCGCCTCCCGCAGGCTCCGCCGCAGGCGTGGCCACTGTCACGTCACCGCCGGACGAATCCTCGCTGACGCTGAATACCGTCAGATAGCCGTTATATCCGGAGGCGCTCAGGTTCTGCTCCGCATATCCGCGGAACTGCGGCACGGAGTTATTCATCCGGAAGGTCAAATACCGTGTCGTACCGCCGAAATTGGCGGTTATTCCTCCATTTGCATCAGAAAACGCAAGTTCTGTGCCCGCATTGGACAGTCGCAGCGTTGTCCCGCTGCCCGCATAGGTAATCTGTTGCCCGGACAGGTCCGCCAGAGTAAACCCGCCGTCCACTCCAGCCGCCGGCACCCAAACCGCCGTATCGGGGGCAGATATAACCCGGCCCTCCTGCACATCCAACGCAACGGCGTTGAGCGCATTCGACACTGTCCCGGCATCATTTGTCAGGCCGTAATAGGTGCCCTCGTACAGCGCCGCGATCACATACGCATCGCCGGCGCTGATCTGGTCAGCCCCTGTAACGGCATCCCCTGAATACGTCACATCCCCCGCCAGTGCCACCGTTGGCACCATGGTCAGCACCATAGTCAACGCCAGCAGCAGCGACAGGAGTTTTCTCCCGCGCTTCTTCATATGTACCTCCTCCAACACCAAATCTATTGTTTTAATTACGCCGCAGGCGGACTGCCGCGCTTCTTCCCAAGCGCGCTCCATGGGAGAGGCCACCCGTGTATCTGTTATTATATATGAACTGCCATCAGATTTCAATCGAATTCCCGTATATTTTGCCTATTTCTAACATACATTTTATCTGCCGCGGCCGGATCTGGACAAAACAGCCACCGGCCCCGGGCGGAAAGGGGTACCATTCATGCGCTTTTTCATCTACAGCCGCAAATCTGTTTACACAGGCAGGGGCGAGAGCGTGGAAAATCAGATTGAACTGTGCCGCCAGTACATTGCCGCCAAATTTTCCACCGCCGGGGACCTCACCATTTACGAGGACGAGGGCTTCTCAGCCAAAAATACCCACCGTCCCCAGTTCCAGCGGATGCTGGGGGACCTCCGGCGGGAGAAGCCGGACTTTCTGGTCTGCTACCGTCTGGACCGGATCAGCCGCAGCGTAGGCGACTTTGCCGCCCTCATTGAGGAACTGGCCGGACTGGGCGTGGCCTTTCTCTGTATCCGGGAGGAGTTTGACACCTCCCGTCCCATGGGCAAGGCCATGATGTATATCGCCTCCGTATTCGCCCAGCTGGAGCGGGAAACCATCGCCGAGCGGGTGCGGGACAACATGCTCCTGCTGGCCCGCACGGGCCGCTGGCTGGGGGGCACGGCGCCCACCGGCTTTTTTTCCCAGCGGCAGCGGGAACTGATTCTGGAGGGAAAGTCCAAAACCGTCTGCCAGCTGCGGGAAAATCCCGCTGAACTGTCCGTGGTGGCGGACATTTTTCAGTCCTTTCTGGAACTGCGCAGCCTGTCCGGCGTCTGCAAGCGCCTGGCGGGCCGGGGTGTGGTGTCCCGCTCCGGCGGGGCCTATTCGCCCCCCGTTCTCCGGCAGATCCTGGAAAATCCCGTCTACTGCGCGGCTGACGCCGACGCCCTGGCCTACTTTACCGCCCAGGGCTCTGACGTGTGCTTCCAGGCCGCCGACTGCACCGGCCAGTATGGACTGCTGGCCTACAACAAGCGGGACTATGCCCAAAAGCGCTCCCCCCGCCGGCCACCGGCCCAGTGGATCATTGCCGTCGGCCGCCACCGGGGATTGATTTCCGGCCGGCAGTGGAGCGCCGTACAGCGTATTTTGGCGGAGAACGTGCCCACGGGAAGGGACCCGGCCCTGACCCACAACAGCTGCGCCCTTCTCTCCGGTGCCATCCGCTGCGGACTCTGCGGCGGGCGGATGTTTGCCAAGCGCCGCTCCGGGGCCGGAGCGGATCCAACACGGTACGACTACATATGCGGCGCCAAGCTGCGCCTGGGCACGGCGGCCTGCCCCTGTCAGAACCTGGCCGGACCCGGGACAGACGATCTGGTGTGGCGGCGTCTCGCCCCCCACGCCGCCGTCAGCCCCTCCCGGC
>USMP01000094.1 GCA_900555795.1 uncultured Eubacteriales bacterium | reverse complement strand
GGCGGTATTGGCTCCGTTTGGCAGGCGGTGGTAGGTGTCCAGCAGCCGGCGGCGCAGGCTGTCGTCGCTCTCCGCGTCGTCCCCTCCACTGAAGGCGTCCGGATTGGTACAGGCCCGAATGGCTATGGGCATGGCCGATAGGATGGTGACGGTGCCGGGGGCCACGTTGCCGGACCTGCCCGGTTCCATGGCCAGAGCCGGGGCGTCTGCATAGAGGCTTCCGGCGGACAGGACCGCATCCTCCGTGGTAACGAAACGAATTCCCTCCTCTGTCATGCACACCGTGCCGGCCTCAATGGTGAGATCCGTGTCAGCCGCCTCGGCAGTGCCGAAGCGCAGCACTCCGGCGGCCCGGGTAGCCACGCCCCGGTACAGTCCCCGCAGGGCAGCGTGGCGCTCCAGATAGGCGCCCTGGGCGCTCTGGGGAAAGCACTGCTCCAGTACCCACTGGGCCTGGGTGTACAGGCCCTGGATCTGGGCGGCCGCGGCGTAAAGCCGGGCGGCCAGATCGCAGGAGGCATTGGGAACATAGCCGCTGCGCTGGCCGAAGCAGGAGAGCATCTCCTTGTAAAGTTCGTCTATGGTTTTAGTCATGGCATCTCCCTATACAGTCAGTGTGACCACCAGTTCAGATCCCTGGCAGTCCAGCAGGATCGTGACGTCCATGCGGCCCTGGCCGGCGGGGGACAGGGAGAGATCCGTCACCGAAACCGGCTCCTGAGCCAGGGCCTCCACGGCGTACTGCCGGGCGGCGGCCAGCCGCCCGGCGGGGCTCTCCCGGCCCAGCAGATACAGCCTGCTGCCCAACTCCGGCAGCAGGGGGAACTGGCCCCGGTGAGCGGTCAGCCGGAAAAGTACCCGGCACAGCAGCGCTTCGCTGTCAGCGCAGCGCACCACGCCGCCCATTTGATCGGGGACATAGTCCCCACGGATAAGTTTAAGTTCCATATGCTTCTCCTATTGCAGCTGCCGGCCGCGGTTACGCCATTGCGCAGGTGCAGGGCCGGTACGGCTCCCCGTTGATCACCAGCTTCCCGTTGATGTCCACCCGCCCCTGGAGGGCTACCTGGCCGATGACGCTCAGATCCCCCCGCAGTTTCACCGCTCCCCGGACAATCAGGCTCCCGTCGTTTTTGATATAGATGGAGGAGCCCCCCGCGGAGTACAGGAATACCTCCCCCGGGGCCATTCCCTCCGGAGGCGTGGCGGCGGCCTCCGCCGCCACCACGCATTGCTCCTGGCAACCGGAGCCTCCCTTGATGACCAGCACCGTGTCCCCCGCCCGGGGCTGCCACAAAAATCCACCGGGGGAGAAGACGGGCAGATCCCGCTGCTCTCCCCGGGTCATGACAGAGGCGCAGGCTCCGCCGATGGTGGTTACGCCCATGTCGGCGGCGGCGCCCTCCTGCTCTGCCCGCCGGTTGACGGACAGCTTTTTTGATAGCCACATCTGCTCTCACCTCTCGCTTAAAGTCAGTTCCGTCCTCTCTCCGCTCTCATCCATGCGGCAGCGGGACTCTGTCACGTCGTACAGCCCCCGCAGCCCCAGCTGCTTCAACTCCAGAGACACCTGGTCTCCGGGGAAGGCGGCAAAGGCTATGGGCAGTTCGGCCATCAGCGTCAGCTGCTCCAGGCCGGACTGGGCAATCTGATACGCGCCGGTATAGCGCCGGTCATCCTCGGTGCTGCGGGGCATGTACAGTACGTGGCGGCGGCAGCCGCCCCGGTCCAGAAAGGGCTGGTTGACCACCTGCTGACGCACGCCTCGGACCTTGTCGTGGATCAGCACCTCGGAGATCACACCGTAGCGCTCCTCCCGCTTGTTTAGGCGCAGCAGAGGGGTCTGCCCGTCAATGGACAGCCGCCGTCCGCTGCCCCACAGGGACTGGAGCACCAGGGTTCCCTCTCTGGTAAAGTGGGGCTCAAAGCCTCCCGCCCGGTGGGTAAAATCCCGGATGGCCTTCCACTGACTGGATCCGGCGGAGACGGCGTAGTTCCGGAGGGACAAAGGCTGGCCGGTGATGCTGTCGATGCCGTAGGGGTCTGCGTGCCGCCGCACCACCGCGCTTGTGACGGCCCGCTGGTAGGTGACGGCCTCGGACTCATTGTCCAGCAGCAGCGCGGCCATGCCCCGGCCCTCCACCGTGGCCAGCAGCCCTCTCTCTGAGAGACTGATCTCATAGGCGTCCACCACCCCGGCCAGCATGGTTTCCCCGTCCCGCAGGGCCTCAAACCGGACGGCCCTGGGCAGGGCCCGGGCCATGGCGGGGTCATAGAGGCAGGTGGCGGCCATGCTGTCGCAGGGAACGCCGCCGGTATATGTGAGGTCCCACCGCAGTGGCAGGGGCAGTTCATACCGGGAACCGTCATAGCCTGTCAGGCGGATTGTCAGCATGGGATCACCACCACTTCTCCCACCTGGATCAGGCTGGGGTTTTTGATGCCCGGATTGGCGGCGAGCAGCGCCTCCGTGCTCACGCCGTGGCGCAGGGCGATGGCCCACAGAGTGTCGCCGCTGGCCACGGTATAGGATGTCTGGTCGCCCCGCTGGGACCTGTCGGACAGGTCTGTCAGATGCTCGCTGTAGCCGTCAAAGCGCTCCTGGAATGTGAAGCTGTAGCGCACGTAGTCCGGTGTGGGCTCCTGCTCCAGACGCAGGGCGGTAAAATAGGCGTTGGACACCTGCCACAGCGGGTGGACCAGAAGTCCCGGTCCCTCCCCATAGAACACGGTGGCCAGACGCTTGAACTCCTCGTAGGCTCCCTCCCCGGCAAATTCGCCCGCTCCCCGCATAATCCGGCAGCCCTGACCCAGGTCCTGCATGCAGTAGCGGCCAAAGGGCACCTTGTGGACGGCGATATGCCGCTGATAGGTGATGGAGTAGGTGGCGGGGTTGTGGGGCCAGATGTAATCCTTGTAGCGCATAGGGGCTAGCTGCATGGCGCTGCACCTCCCTTAGTACAGGGGAAACCCATTGTCATATCGCCGGTCATCCCGCTGAAAGGCCAGGGCCACCGCCTCCGCCGTCAGGGGGGCAGGCCCGGGGCTGACCAGTTCCTCTACCGGCGCCAGGCGCCCGCCCCCGGGCGCTGGAAAGTAGGCGGACACAGTTCCCTCCGCCGCCTGGATGTCCGCCGGGTGCTCAAAAGCCACCGCCGGGGCGGGGATGGTCTCCGTGGGCCGCTCCACCGCCGGGGCGGGGGAGGGGGGTAGTGCCACCGACTCCAGGACGGCGGCAGGGCCGCCGGGGGCATCCGGGGCGTTGGAGACAGCCCCGCCCGTTGCCGTGGCCGCCTCGCTGCCCGCCGGTTCCCTCCGGGCGGAGGGGGGGTCCCCCTGACGGGTGAAGCGGGGGGCCTGGACCGGTTTGCCGTCAGCCGCTGCTTCCGGCACCCCACCGGCGGAAACCGGGGGCTCCGGGATGGAAAAGGCGGGTGCTTCCGCCCGTTCCGCCGTGGGCGCCGGCGCCATTTCACGCCGCAGCAGGCTGGCAAAGCGCTCCCCGTCAAAATGCTCGCTGGACGCCGTCTCCCGGCCCCCGGAGGAGGAGAGGGCAGACCTCCCTCCGCCGCTCCCCTCCAGCAGCTCAGCCACCTGTTCCAACAGGCGGCTGAGGCGGCCTAACGCCTCCACAGGCAGCCGGATGCTCAGCTGAAGTGTGTCCCGTTCCTCCATCAGGCGGCCACCTCAATGCGGCTGGTTGCCACCACCGTCACCTTTTCCGCCACCATGGCGCCCACCTTGCCCTCCTCCTGGATGGCGCTCCACTGGCAGCCGCTGTAGATGACCTTCCGGTCCGGCTTGCAGATCACCAGGGAAAAATCCGCCAGAGCAAAAAAGTCGATGCCGTCGCTGATGGCGTCGTCAGTGGCGTAGAGCCGGGTCAGTTCCAATACGTATTTGTTCTGCCCGTTGATGGTGGCCACCGGCTCCCGTTCGCCAAAGGCCTCCACCACCTGGCTGCTCTTAGTGGCCTTGGCGGTGTAACTCTGCACCACCGCCACCTTTTTTCCCTCCAGTTCCAGATAGATGTCGCAGCTGGTGGGAAATCCTGTTACGTCCATGGGCTTTCCTCCTTAAATGGTGATGTGGGCGGTGAGATAGATCTGGTTGAGGCCGTGCGCCACGGCGAAGCTGAACTCCACCAGGCAGATGGTGGGGTCCTCCTTGTCCGCCGATACGCTTACCTCGCCGTAGCTGTCAATGATCTGGGCCTTCTGCTTGTTTTCCAGTTCCACAATGACCTGGGAACGGATGGCGCCCCGGGTCTGGACAGTGTTTTTTGTCCGGATGAAGCGGCTGCGCAGGTTCTGGCGAATGGAGGGAATCACGTCGTCTACAATAAGAATGGTAGTCAGTTCCCGCCAGGTGGTGTCGGCGGCGCCGCCAGTGGTGGTGCGGGTGGTAATGCCCCGCACCGGGGACACCACGCCGCCAACCGCCTCCAGTGGCGTCACGCCTCCCCGCACCAGCAGGTCGATGTCGTTGTCGCTGTAGGCGGCGGACACGCCGCCCAGGCCCTTTAGGGCGGTGCCGTTAAGGGGTACCGCCGGATCGTTGACGGCCGCCACCGCCGCCGCCACCGCCGCCGCGGCAAATATGCCGGCCAGGGCGTTTCCCTGGCTGTCCAGTGCGTCGGGGCCCACCAGCACCATCCGCTCGCTGTTGAGCAGTTCCGCCCGCTCCACCAGCTGGGCGGTGGTGGCCCCGGCCATGCCCACCAGGGCGATGCGCTCCCGCCGGGCGGCGGAGGCCGTCTCCAGGCAGGAACGCAGACTCTGCTGTACGGCCAGGTCGCCGCTGTCGCAGAGAATGATCTGAATGTTTTCCACCCCGTTGAGGGCCTGAAAAGCGGACTCGTAGTCCGACTCTTCCACGTGAACAGCCACCACCGTGGACACGCCTCCCAAAAACAGCAGCCGCAGCAGGGTGGACATGCCCGGCGTGTCCGCCGCGTCCTCTCCAAATACGGCAAGGCCCGCCTCGTAGCTGGTCAGCGTTACCGGCGCGCCCGTCTCTCCGGCGGTGCTTTTGGCCGCCACGCCAATAACCCGGGCGGCCCGCCCGCCCCGGATGATGGCGGAGGCGTCGTAGGAGGAGTAGACTCCCGGACGCTCATGGATCAAGTTGCTCATTTGGTCACAACACCTTTCAGTATAAAATCGGACAGCAGTACGCCGTCCTCGGATACGATGGCGGTAAAGAAAGCATCGCAGACAAGGCTGCCCCGGCGCAGGAACATGCCGGTCTCCTCATCCCACCCCGCCTCCTCCCACTTCAGTTCTCTGCCCCGCAGTCCGGCGGGCAGGGAGGTGAGAAGCGCCTGGTGCAGCGTTTCCAGGGCCTGGTCGCAGCCGCTTACCCCCACCCGGGCGGGGGCGTACAGATCCAGGGACAGCGTCAAATCCAGGCGCATGCCGTATATCTCCCGGTAGGCCTGGGTTTCCCTGTCCAACTGGCAGCCCAGGTAGCTGTGCATGGCGCCGCCCCGGCTCTCCCCGGTGCGCAGCCCCACGGCGGCCACCGGCTCGTCGTAGGCCTCTGCCCAGCCGGGGGAGAAGGCGGCTCTGGCCCGCAGGCCGCTTTGCTCCAGCGCCTCCACCAGCGCGGTTTTCACCTGTTCCAGCCCATGGTTCACTGTGCCGCCTCCTTCTCACCTCGCAGGATGGCCCAGCAGTAGACGAGGCTGTCCTTCAGAAAGACCGCCCTGGCGTCCTGAACCACCAATGTGCGTTCCCTCCATCTGATGTGGTCCCCCGGCGACAGGGGCCGGCCCGCCAAACACAGCCATCGCCGTCGGCTTACTGCTCCCAGGGGCGTTGCCCTGGCGGGACCCTCCTCCCTCTGGCGGAGGATGGGCTGGATGAAGAGCCGGATTTCTTCGCTCCCATCTCCCGCCGGGGCTGTCACCTGGGCGCTCTGGCCGTGGCGGGAGAGAAGAATGTTCCCGTGATCATGGATGTGGATCTGGGACATCTGGCACCCATGATGCCGATTGTCACCG
>USMP01000093.1 GCA_900555795.1 uncultured Eubacteriales bacterium | reverse complement strand
CCCCCACATGGCCACCTCCACCGGAATGACCGGGGCCAACGCCGCCTGGGCTGCGGGCTACACCGGCGCCGGCTCCCGGATTGCCGTCATCGATACCGGTACGGACACGGACCACCAGTCCTTCTCCGACGAGGGCTTTGCCTACGCCCTGGCGCAGCAGGCCCAGACGGAGGGCAAGGAACTGGACGCCTATCTGGAGGAACTGGACCTGCTGGACGTGGAGGAGATTGCGGACAAGCTGAGCCAGCTGAACATTGCCGCCACCATGGACGGCAAGAACTTTGAGGTCAGCAGACTGTATCTCACCTCCAAGCTGCCCTTTGCCTTCAACTATGTGGACAAGAGTCTGGACGTGGCCCACGACAACGACAGTGCCGGAGAGCACGGCTCCCACGTGGCCGGCATTGCCCTTGCCAACCGCTACATCCCCAGCGGCAACGGGACCTTCCAGAATGCGCTGGAGTCCGTCAAGACCCAGGGGGCCGCGCCGGATGCCCAGCTGATTACCATGAAGGTGTTCGGCAAAATGGGCGGCGCCTATGAGTCTGACTACATGGTGGCCATTGAGGACGCCATCATTCTCGGCTGCGATGCCGTAAACCTGTCCCTGGGGTCCGGCTCTCCCGGATGGAGCCGCAACGGGGACGACGTCTATCAGGCCATTTTGGAGGGCTTGGCTGACAGCGGCATCGTGGCCACCATGTCCGCCGGCAACTCCGGCACCTGGATGGAAAACAGCTACAGCCCCACGGGGTACCTCTATGCCGACGATGTAAGCATGACGACCACCGGCACCCCGGGCACCTCCGCCAATTCCCTCTCTGTGGCGTCCGTGGATAACGCCGGCTACACCGGCATGTACATCAAGTCCGGAGAGAGCATCATCTTTTATACGGAGTCCGCCTCCTACTCCAATGAGCCGATACATACCCTGGTGGGGGAGCGGGACTACGTCCTCATCGATGGGTACGGCACAGAGGAGGACTTCGCGGCGCTGGGCGATGCCCTGAGGGGTAAGATCGCCATCTGCTCCCGGGGCGGCAGCGTATCCTTCTATGTGAAGGCCAACAACGCCGTGAAGGCGGGCGCGATCGGCGTTATCGTCTATAATAACACCACAGGCACCATCAACATGGACCTGTCCGACTACGAGTATACCGCGCCCTGTGTCTCCATCACCCAGGCGGACGGCGCGCTGCTGAAAGCCAACGCCACAGCGGTGAATGGCCACTATGAGGGGACCTTTACCATCAGCGATGAGATCGCCAGCGTGGCCTATGAGCAGGCGCACTATACAATGAGCGACTTCTCCTCCTGGGGTGTGCCCGGCTCTCTGACGATCAAGCCGGAGATCACCGCCCCCGGCGGCAGCATCTACTCCATCAACGGCGCCGCCTCCGGCGGTCAGGCCTATGAAACCATGTCCGGCACCTCCATGGCCGCCCCCCAGGTGGCAGGTATGGTGGCGCTGGCCGCGGAGTACATTCGGGAGACCGGGCTGGAGGCACGGACAGGCCTGACCAGCCGTCAGCTGATCCAGAGCCTGCTCATGTCCACCTCCGTTCCCCTGATTGAGGAGGCCAGCGGCAGCTACTGGTCCCTACTGAAGCAGGGCTCCGGACTTGCCAATATCAGCGCCCTTCTGTCCGCCGACTCCTTTATTACCATGGGCGCGGACGCCACAGACTCTTACGCTGATGGCAAGGTGAAGGCCGAACTGGGGGATGACCCGGGCCGCACCGGTGCCTATCGCTTTACCTTTGCGCTCCACAACATGGAGGAGACGGCCCAGCGCTATGTGTTCTCCTCTGACTTCTTCACCCAGGATCTGTTCACTCAGGATGGCATCTCCTACCTGGACACGGCCACCACCGCCCTGGGCGCCAGTGTGCGCTACACGGTGGATGGAGTGACTTACGTGCCCTCCGCCGCCCGGGTAATCTGTGATCTGGATGGAGATGGGGACACGGACGCCGACGACGCCCAGTTCATCCTGGAGAGCGTGGTGGACCCCTCCGTCTCCGTGGCACCCGAGGGGGATGTGGATGGCGACGGGGCGGTGACGACCTATGACGCCTATCTGATTTTGCGGGACCTGGAAACCGGCTCCGTTCTGGTAGAGGCCGGCGAGAGCGTGGAGGTGGCGGTGGAGATTGTTCTCCCCAAGGCTGTGAAGGCACAGCTGGACGCCGCCTACCCCAGTGGGGCCTATGTGGAGGGCTATGTGTTTGCAGCCCCTGTGTCTACGGATGAGGGTACGGTGGCCGCTACCCACTCCATCCCGGTGCTGGGCTTCTACGGCAGCTGGACGGATGCCTCCATGTATGACCGGATTACGTATACCGACTACCTGTATGGGGATACCACTGCCTCCTACCTGGGCTTTACCCAGACCAACACCCTGCTTATCAAGCACCAGCGGGATTCAAAAACCTATCTCCACACCATCAACCCCTATTTGATTGAGGACACCTATCCCGAGGGGCGGGGCGCCATTCGGAGTACCGACACCCTCTACCAGTACCGGCTGTCCCTGATCCGCAATGCCGCCGCCATCACGGTACGCATCAGCGATCAGAATCAGAAGGAACTGTATACGGGCACGGTCTTTCAGCAGGCCAACAGCGCCTACTACTACACCAATGGCGGCCAGTGGATGGATACGGCGTCCTCCTACACGATGAACCGCAAGGTATCCTCCCTGGGCGCGGAGGAGGGCGACGTGCTGACGGTCAGTGTCATCGCTATTCCTGAGTACTATGAGGACGGCGGCGCTATAAGCGAGGAGAACGTGGAGCAGCTTGTGGCCTCCGGCGCGCTGGGAGAAGGGGCCTATCTGACCACCACCCTGACGGTGGACAATACAGCCCCCGTTATGACAAATATCTCCAAAGATTTGGAAACCGGCAACCTCACCGTGACGGCTCAGGATAACAACTATGTGGCTGCCGTGCGGGTTTTGAACAGCGCCGGGGCGACAGTCCTGGCTACTGCCGCCGCCCAGCAGGACGCGGCTGGCGGGGAGGCCACCGCAGTGGTGGATCTGACGAACAGTAAGATCGGCCCCACCTGCAAGGTGCTGGTGGCGGACTACGCAGGGAACGAGACGGTGTACACCGTGGATTACGGCGGGGAGCCAGAGGACTATACCGGCCGGATGTACGGCTTTACCAGTTCCACCTACCGGGGCGGCGGCGACCGCTGGCTGGAAATTCAGCCTGAGAAACTCTGCTACAGCAGTGACACCGCTTGCGACGGCACGGTGAACCTGGACGCGATGGATGTGCTTGTTACCGCAGCGGAATATGTGGACGGGTATGTGTACATGGCCGCCGATGACGGGATGCTCTATGCGGCCAAGCAGGGGGAGTGGGGCTATATTTCCCCTGTGGGACCCCTGCAGGAGGGCGCGGTGGTGAAGGATATGGCCTTCAACTACCAAAACAACACCCTGTACGCCCTGGATAACGCCAATGGAATTTACACGGTGGATCTGGTGACGGGGGAGATGCTCCCGGCCTTCACCGTGACCGTGGTCAACCCCAAGGTGACGAGTGCCAGCAATGCCAAGTATGAAGTGCTGGCCAACCTGGCCATTGACGACGCGGGGAATTTCTACGCTGTGACCGTGGGCAACTATACCTACTACTCTTTCCTCTACAAATGGTCCCTTGCGGATGTGGCAGGGGGGACTGCGGAACTCGTCCCGGTTCTGGGTGCGGATGACAAGAACGGCCATACCGGCTACTACACCGGGTTTGGTGCCCTGGCCTGGGACCACGACAGCGATCAGCTATACTGGGCCACCGCCACTGACCAGGCGAACCGCTTTAAGACCGGACAGTCCAACCGTCTGCTGCGCATTGACACGGAAACAGGCGCGGCGGAGAAGGTGAACCCGGACTACTGCCTGGGGAAATATCCGAACATTGAGTGCTCCCAGTTCTACGTGGGCATAACGGGCCTCTACATAGTCCCCTCCGGCTCCGGAGAGATTGCCCCGGCGGAGGAGGCCACTAAGATTACCATCAGTGAGGAGAGCCTGGATCTTCTGCAGGGCTCCGCATATGCTCTGTCGGCCACCGTGTTCCCCTGGACCCTGTCCGACAGTTCCGTTACCTGGACGACCGACAATCCTGCCGTGGCCACGGTGGAGGATGGGTTTGTGATGGCCGTTGGCGTGGGTGAGACAGAAATTACCGCCACCACCAATGCGTCTCCCCGACTCAGTATCTCCTGCCGCGTCACCGTGTCGGAGTTGGAGCCCATCACCCTCAGCGCCATGCTCTACGATGTGAACGGCTATACCTCCTGGATGGAGTTTGAGACCAATGAGCCGGCCAACTGGCGGACCTTTGCCGCCGGAGAGGTGGATCTCTACGCCGGTGCCCTGCTGGAGGGCATGGTTTACGGTCACAACGGCGAGAACCTCTACCGTTTTGATCCCGACACCTTTGAAACCACCAATCTGGGCCCCATCTCCTCCTCCTGGATTTGGTCCGACGCAGCTCCGGCCCCCGCTATGGAGGGCGGCTACTTCGACCGCCTGGTGGGCCTCTGCAATGGCGGCACCTACCTGGAGATGCTGAACCCGGAAGAGGGGAATCTTACCTACTTCAACCTGAGCAGTACCTTTATCAGCGATCCCCTAGCGGCTATCGCCTATGTGGAGAGCGGCCTCTATGACGGGGAGTATCCTGCCGCCTACTACTATGTGCTGACGGAAAGTGGGGAGTTGTGGGACTTTACCCTGTATACCAAGGATGACGGGAAGGGTTACAGCGCCTCCTACACGGATTTGGGTAATGTGGGCCTGGATCTTACCGGAGTGTCCGACGTGGCGGGCGGGGCCTACGCCTCCATGGTGTACGACAGTACTTCCGGCTATCTGCTTCTCTCCTCCTATGCCGGGGAGAGCGTGAACCGGCTGTACGCCATTGATCTGGATTGGATGACCTATGCGCCCCTGGGTGATTTTGGAGAGGGCAACTGGCCCGTTGTCTCCCTGTATGAGTACGAGCGGGTGACGGAACTGACGGTGCGTCTGCGGCCCACCCATGCGGCCGTCTACGAGAAGGATACCCTGGAACTGTCCGGAAGGGTGCTGCCCACCGCCTATTCCAACGAAATCATTTGGAGCAGCGGCGATGAGAGCATTGCCACCGTGGATGAAAACGGCGTGGTGACAGGCATCAGCGAGGGCACGGTGGAGATTACCGCCACCTCGGTGGATCGGGACGCGCTGGGGCAGAACGCCTCCGCCTCCTGCTCGGTGACAGTGAAGCCTCTGATGGATGTGGGGGCGGAACTCATCGCACAGATTACCGACGACACAGGCACCTACTGGGCCCGCATTGATACCAGCGACACAGAGTCTCCGGAATATCTGGCGGAGGCAGAGGTGGAACTGACGGCCGGCGGTGAGCACGAGGGCAAGATCTACGGCATCGATGGGGACTACCAGAGCGCGTGCAGCATCTGGATGGTAGACCCGGAGGAGGACTATAAGGCCTATCTGGGCGCCGGGTGCTCTGTCAGCTACAGCTTCCTGGATGTGGCCGCCGCTCCCGCCATGGATCTCAGCGGAACCAGTTCAGCGGGCGAAGCCATTGTGGTGGACGCCTTTAACGGCCCCCTCTTCCTCTCCAATGCCCGCACCCTGGTGTACCTGAAGGACTATGAGAAGGGCAGCATATATGTCACCAGCTTTGATATCGCCCGCAAGCATCCCGATATCGCCGCCCTTGCCTTCCTGGGTACAACGACCTATGGCAAGGCACTTAAGCCGGCCCAGGACTACCTGGCTCTCTGCGCGGACGGTACTTTGGTCAAATATGAGATCTACGCGACCTATAACACCAGTGAGGACAGTATCGGCTATACCCTGCGCCAGAAGGATGTGGGCAACGTGGGGATGAAGTTCAGGGAGGATAGGGACTTTAGGTCGAAGTACAGGACCCCATACGGTGTATTTGATATGGACCTACATACCTACAAGATATCAAAAAGGAT
>USMP01000092.1 GCA_900555795.1 uncultured Eubacteriales bacterium | reverse complement strand
CCTGACGGACGACAACTTTGCCACCATCGTCTCGGCGGTGGAGGAGGGCCGGCGGATCTACGACAATATCCGCAAGGCCATCCAGTTTTTGCTCTCCTCCAACCTCAGCGAGGTGGCGGCCATTTTTGTCGCCACTATTCTGGGCTTTACCATTCTAAAGCCGGTGCACCTGCTGTGGATCAACCTCATCACCGACTGCTTTCCGGCCTTGGCCCTGGGGATGGAGCCGGGTGAGCGGGACAACATGCGGCGCCCGCCCCGTGACGCGGGAGAGGGCGTATTTGCCGGCGGCCTGGGGGTGGATGTGGTGTACCAGGGCCTGCTGGTGAGCCTTATCACGCTGGGCGCCTACTTTGTGGGCCACTATATGGAGTCCGGGGTCTGGGAGATCGCCAACAGCCCCGACGGCATGACCATGGCCTTTTTGACCCTGGCCATGTGCGAGGTGTTCCACTCCTTTAACCTGCGCTCTCTCCGGGGCTCACTATGCACCATGCCCCATCAGAACAAATATCTGTGGGGGGCGGGGCTCTTCTCTCTGGTACTGACCACGGCGGTGATCTATATTCCCTTTTTGGCGGAGGCCTTTGGCTTTGCCCACATCAGCCTGGCGGAATACGGGGTGGCCCTGGCCATGGCCTTCTCTGTCATCCCCATCGTGGAACTGGTGAAGCTGGTCCGCCGGCGGTTCTCCCGGCAGGGGTAGCGCCGGGCGGGGCGGCCTGGCCGGAATCTGCCCAGGACAGAATTTTTCGCAGGACAGAATTTTTGAAAATTATTCTTGCATTTTTCTCCTGGCTGTGGTATCCTATCATGGCGATAAAGGGCGGTCCTCTGTCAAGTGGGTCGGGCAAATGGCCGACGGACCCGGAGAATTGTTACGAACGCCTATATTTAGGAGGAAATATCCCATGGATCTCATTCAGGAATTGACCAAATCTCAGATCAAGGAGATGCCCCAGATCCAGATCGGCGACACCGTAAAGGTGCACGTGAAGGTTAAGGAGGGCGCCCGGGAGCGTATCCAGGTGTTCGAAGGTACCGTCATTGCCAAGAAGCACGGCGGCATTGAGGAGACGGTCACCGTTCGCCGCGTGTCTTACGGCGTGGGCGTGGAGAAGGTGTTCCCCCTGCACTCTCCCACCATCGACAAGATCGAGGTTGTCCGCCACGGCGTTGTGCGCCGGGCCAAGCTGTACTACCTGCGCGATCGCGTGGGCAAGGCCGCTAAGATCCGCGAGAAGCTTTAATCGAGACATGAAGACGCCCGGCACGGTATTCCGCGCCGGGCTTTTTCATGCCCTCCGGTTAAAACCGGGGCGGGTGGGGGATGCTAGGGACGAGGTGATGGCATGAGTGGAAAAAACTTCGCAAACGGCCCTGAAATCCCCATGGGGCTGGGCATGGCGCTGGCCCAGAACAGCCAGGCCATGGACTACTTCTCCCGTCTGACGCCGGAGCAGAGGCGGCAGATTATCGAGCAGACCCATCTGATCCAGTCCAAGGAGCAGATGCGTTCCTATGTCCAGCAGCTGGCGAGCCAGGGCCTGACCTGAAGTGGGCTGCGGGGGCGGAGGGGTTCTCTCCGTCCCCGCAGCGCATTTGAAGAGAGAGTCGGAAAAAAGGGGCGGAAGCGGTTGTAATCAGGGGGGATTTGTGCTATCCTATATCCTTAGAATGCTATAGCTAAGGGAGTTATACTGCCATGTCGGAGGAAAAAAGAGAGCGGGAACTGGAACAGCCGGCGGACCAGGCGCCGGAGGACACAGGCACGGTGCCGGAGGGCCGGGACCAGGATGCCCCGGAGGGACTGGAGGCTGCAATTTACGGGTGGGCCCAGGCCCTGATTACGGCGGTAGTGGGGGTTGTGCTGCTGTTCACATTTCTGGTGCGGCTTATCGGTGTCAGCGGGCCCTCCATGCAGGATACCCTCTACACAGGGGACCGGCTGGTGGTGGTGAACCCCATGCTGTGCTCCTTCCAGCCGGGGGACGTGGTGGTGGCCCGAAATTATAACGCCAATCTGGACGAGACGCTGGTTAAGCGAATTGTGGCCGTTGGCGGGCAGACGGTGGATATTGACTTTGTTTCCGGTGTGGTCTATGTGGACGGCGTCGCTTTGGATGAGCCCTATGTGAAGGAGCCCACCTATAAGCCGGAGGGCATACAGTTTCCCCTGACCCTGGCGGAGGACGAGGTGTTCATTATGGGGGACAACCGCAACCACAGCACCGACAGCCGCAGCACAGACCTGGGCCCTGTGAAGGTGGGGTACCTGCAGGGCAAGGCCGTCTTTTTGCTGCTGCCCGGCGAAACGCCGGATTTGGAAAAACGGGAGTGGGGCCGCATCGGTCCTGTCTCCTGATCGGGAGGGGCTCATGGACGAACAAGGGATGCAGATCCAGTGGTATCCGGGCCATATGACCAGGACCCGCCGGATGATTACGGAGCAGATGAGGCATATGGATGCGGTGTGCGAGATTTTGGATGCCCGCATCCCGCTGTCCAGCCGGAATCCGGATGTGGAGGAATTGACGGCGGGGAAGCCCCGGCTGGTTGTCCTCAACCGGGTGGATGTGGCGGACCCCGGCGGCACAAAGCAGTGGGCGGCCTATTTCCGGGAAAAGGGCTTTGCCGTGCTGGAGGCCAACGCCAAGGGCGGCCAGGGGACCGAGCGGTTTGCTGCGGCCGTGCGGGAACTGCTGTCGGATAAGCTGGCGGCCTATGCGGAAAAGGGCCAGGCGGGGCGGATGATCCGTGTGATGGTTCTGGGCATCCCCAACGTGGGCAAGTCCACATTTATCAACAAGGTGGCGAAGCGGAAGACCGCCAGGGCGGAGGACCGGCCCGGCGTCACCCGGACCAAGCAGTGGGTGCCGGTGGACCAGAGTTTGGAACTGCTGGATACCCCGGGGATGCTGTGGCCGAAATTTGAGGACCGGCGGGTGGGTATGAATCTGGCCTACACCGGCGCAGTCCGGGACGAGATTGTGGATGTGGAGACCCTGGCCTGCCATCTGATGGCCTATCTGGCCCTCCGCTATCCCGGCGCCCTGCTGGGCGGCTATAAGCTCAGCGCCCTCCCGGAGCGGGAGGCGGGGGAGAACGATGTGGCATATGGCTACCGGCTCCTCCAGGCGGCGGGAAAGAAGAGGGGGTTTCTCATTTCCGGCGGGGAAATCGATACCGAGCGGATGGCCAGAATCCTGCTGGATGAGTTCCGTGGGGGCAGGCTGGGCCGCTTTACGCTGGAACTGCCGGAGGACGCGGACAATGGATAAACGGCTCCCCTCGCCCATGTGGGCGCTGGAATATGAGGCCATGGACCGCGGCTATTTTGCTGTCTGCGGCTGTGATGAGGCGGGGGCGGGCCCCCTGGCGGGGCCGGTGTATGCCGCCGCCGTCATTTTGCCCCGGGATCTGGAACTTGCCTATCTCAATGATTCCAAGCAGGTAACGCCCAGGCGCCGGGACCTGCTCTTCGACCAGATCCGGGAGAGGGCCGTGGCCTGGGCGGTGGCGTCGGTAAGCGCGGAGGAGATCGACCGGCTGGACATTCTTAACGCCCGCATCCAGGCCATGCAGATGGCTATCGACCAGCTGGACCCCTGTGCCGACTTTGCCCTGATTGACGGCAACCGGGACCACGGCAGCTGCTGCGCCATTGGCACGGACCACGCTCTGGTGATCAAGGGTGACAGCCGCAGCGCCAGCATCGCCGCCGCCTCCATTCTGGCCAAGGTCAGCCGGGACCGGTACATGGAGCGCCTGGCGGAGGCCTATCCCCAGTACCAGTTTGACCGGCACAAGGGCTACGGCACCAAGCTGCACTACGCCCTTCTGGATACATATGGTCCAAGCCCCGTCCACCGGCGCACCTTCCTGCGCAGGTGGGAGGAGGGGCGGCATGGATGAGCGCAGGCGCCTGGGCAACCGGGGGGAGGCCGCGGTGGCAGAGTATCTGCGGCGCCGGGGCTATCAAATTGTGGCAAGCCAGTACCGCTGCCGCTTCGGAGAGATCGACCTTATAGCCAAAGACCGGGCGGGGACGCTCTGCTTTGTGGAGGTCAAAACCCGTTCCGACAGCCGCTTTGCACCGGCCCGGGCAGCGGTGACGGCCGCCAAGCAGCGCCGCCTGCGGGATACGGCGCTGTACTACCTGGCCCAGAAGCAGCTGGACTGCCCCTGCCGCTTCGATGTGGCGGAGGTGTATCTGAATGGGGCCCTGGAGCCCCGTATCTCCTATCTCATCAGCGCGTTCTGAGGGACGCGAGCCTGGAGGAAGTTATGGAATATTTGAGTACGCGAGACAAGTCCCTGCATCTGAACGCCGCCGAGGCCATCCAAATGGGGCTGAGCCGGGACGGGGGACTGTTCACCCCGGCGGAATTTCCCTCTCTGAGCGCCCTGGAACTGGAGGCCATGTGCTCCATGACCTATCAGCAGCGGGCGGCCTATGTGATGGGTCTCTACCTGCCTGATTTTAGCGCCGAGGAATTGGCGGAGTATGCCAGGCGGGCCTATGGGCCCGACCAGTTTGACTGCGAGGCGGTGGCGCCGCTGCGGCGGGTGGGGGGACACACCTGGTGCCTGGAGCTGTGGCATGGCCCCACCAGCGCTTTTAAGGACATGGCCCTACAGATGCTGCCCCAGCTGCTCTCAGCCAGCCTGAAAAAGACCGGGGAGGACAGGACCGCCTGTATCCTGGTGGCCACCTCCGGGGATACGGGAAAGGCCGCCATGGCTGGCTTTGCCGACGTGCCCCAGACGAAAATCCTGGTGTTCTACCCGGAGCACGGTGTCAGTGACATTCAAAAGCTGCAAATGGTGACGCAGGAGGGGGACAACGTGGGGGTCTGCGCCGTCCGGGGCAACTTTGACGATGCACAGAATGGCGTCAAGCGCATTTTTTCCAGTGCGGACATGCGCGCGGCCCTGGCGGACCGGGGCTATTTTCTCTCCTCCGCCAACTCCATCAACTGGGGCCGGATTCTGCCCCAGGTGGTCTACTACATCTCCGCCTACTGCGACCTGCTCCGCTCCGGCTCCATCCGGCTGGGGGAGGAGGTCAACTACTGCGTACCCACCGGCAACTTCGGCAATATTCTGGCCTGCTACTACGCCAGAAAGATGGGCCTGCCCGTTGGAAAGCTGATCTGCGCTTCCAATGCGAATAATGTGCTGACAGATTTCCTCCAGACCGGGAAATATGACCGTAACCGCAGCTTTTATACCACAATGTCGCCTTCGATGGATATCCTCATCTCCAGCAATTTGGAGCGGTTGCTCTTTGATTTATGCGGTCAGGATGATGCGCAGGTGCGTGCGTGGATGGATAGCCTGAAACAGGATGGCTGCTATGATGTGGGCAGGTCCATGCTGAATAAACTCAAAACGCTTTTTGCGGCTGGTCGCTGTAATGATAGCCGCACGAAGATGACGATCCGTGAAACCTACAATAATACCCACTATCTTTGCGATACGCATACAGCTGTAGCTGTAGACGTATGTAAACAATACCTGCTGCGCACAGGAGATAATACGCCGGTGCTGATCCACAGCAAATCCCTTTAAATTCTCTGCAAGCGTGCTGTCCGCCGTCGGGAATGGGCAGGTGGAGAGCAGCGATGAATTCGGCATGGTACAGGAGCTTTCCAGTCTTACAGGCGAGCAGGTGCCGCCGCAGCTTGCAGGCCTTGCGCAGAAAAAACAGCGTTTTACCAAGGTTTGTGAACGGGATGAGATGAAAAACGTGGTTTATGAGATGCTCGGCATCGAGTCATAATAGACGAAGAAGCGGAAATAAGGCTGCTGCAAAAATTTTGCAGCAGCCTCGCGCGCTTCTTGTTTGTTTTTTTACTGCATGCCGCCATCCGGCTCGTAAGTCGCGCACTCCGTCTCAGACGAACAGCACGCGTTGCGCGGCCCAACCTGAATCTTGCCGGCCATGCACTTGGTCTTGCCATCGTGATATACGCAGCTCGTCACGCTGCAATCGATATCGCTGATTTCCTTGATGTGTTCCTTACCCATCGTAACGCCTCCTTTCGCGGCGCTTTCCGC
>USMP01000091.1 GCA_900555795.1 uncultured Eubacteriales bacterium | reverse complement strand
TATTTTGCGCAGCGCGCTTCTGGCCCGGGAGATACGGCTTTTTACCGTCCCCAGATCCAGTTCCAGCACCTCGGCGATCTCCTCGTAGCTGAGACTCTGGATTTCCCGCAGCACCAGCACCTGCCGGTGGTCGTCGCTGAGAAGGCGCAGCGCCGCCGTCACCGCCTGACGCAGTTCCTGCCGCTCCGCCGCGTCCTGGGGGCCGGAGTCCTCGCTGACAGCGTCCAGACCCAGGTCCTCGTCATCCAGGCTCAGATCCCCACGCTGCTTTTTGGCCCGCCGCAGGTGATCGATGGCGGCGTTGGAGGCCAGCCGGTAGAGCCAGGTGGAAAAGCCCGCCTCCCCCCGGAAGGTGGGCAGGCCCCGCCAGGCGGCCAGGAACGCCTCCTGAGCCACCTCCGCGGCGTCCTCCGGGCTGCCGCACATCCGCAGCGCCAGACAGTATACCTTATTCTCATAGGCGCGCACCAACTCCTCAAAGGCGGCTTCATCCCGCCCGGCGGCGGCGCGTACCAGTTCCTGTTCAGTCATGCAGATCCCTCTTGATCCCGCTCGTCACCCGGTAGACGTCATCCAGCGTCTCCATGCGGACGATCTGTTCCTTGTAGTAGGAGGCGTGGGGCACCCCCTTGAGGTACCAGGCGTAGTGCCGCCGGGCGGTCAGCACCGCCACTTTTTCGCATCCGTACCGGGCGGCCAGTTCAATCTGGCGCACGGCGGTGTCACACCGCTCCGCCAGGGGCGGCTTTTCCGGAATCGGGTCCCCCGCCAGGGCGGCGGCGGCCTCCTGAAAAATCCAGGGGTTGCCGAAGGAGCCGCGGCCAATCATCGCCATATCCGCCCCGGTCTGCCGCAAAATCCGCACCGCGTCCGCCCCGGAGAACACGTCCCCGTTGGCGATCACCGGGATGGACACCGCCTCCTTCACCGCCCGGATGGTGCTCCAGTCGGCCACGCCTCCGTAGAGCTGTACCCGGGTGCGGCCGTGGACGGCAATGGCGGACACGCCCACCTGCTCCAGCATTTGGCTCAGTTCCACGGCGTTGATGCTGCCCTTGTCCCAGCCCCGGCGCATCTTCACCGTCACCGGTACGGGGCAGGCCCGCACCACCGCCTCGGCGACGCGGGCGGCCTTTTCCGGGTCCCGCATGAGGGCGGAGCCGTCCCCGTTGGACACCACCTTGCCTACCGGGCAGCCCATGTTGATGTCCAGGAGATCCGCACCGCTGACCTCCGCGGCAATCTGGGCGGCCTCCGCCATGCACACCGGGTCGCTGCCGAAAATCTGGGCGGCAAAGGGGTGCTCGCCGGGAAAGGGGGCAAGCAGCTGACGGCTCTTTTTATCCTGATAGCACAGGGCCTTGGCGCTGACCAACTCCGTATACGTCAGCCCCGCGCCCAGTTCGGAGCAAATCTGCCGGTAGGCGGCGTCCGTCACCCCGGCCATGGGGGCCAGCGCCAGCCGGGAGTGGATGTTGACTTGTCCAATTCGCATGTCGCCGCCTCCTTTTGGTGGCTGCCGAGGCCTCCTTTGCGGCTCCCGGCACAGCCGGGGAGCAAAGGCACCACAAAAATAGGCATGGCAGCCGTGCGGCTTATTATACCACGGCTATGGCCGGATGGCAACTGGCTCCGCCGCGGCCAGAGGGAGAAAAAGCGTTGTGAAAAACCGTGCTTACATCAAGTTTTTGTTAAGAAATGCAAATACTTTCTGGCAATCTAAAAAACTTTTTGGGAAATACTTTACAAATTGTTCATAATAGTATACAATCAAGCATCCTCCGCCGCCGGGTGCGTGGAGAGAGGCCCGCCGCCGGGGGAAACATAAAAAGGAGGTACTCTTATGCAGCTGCAAATCGTTCCTCTGATCATCGTTGTGACCTATCTGGTCGGTATGCTGATTGTCGGATTTGTTGTGGGAAAGCTCCACATCAAGGACAGTCAGGACTACATGCTGGCCGGGCGGCGGATGGGCCTTTTCATGGTGGCCTTTTCCCTGTCCGCCAACAACATCGGCGGCGGCTCCACCACGGGCCTGGCCCAGAAGGCCTTCGGCGACTGGGGCATGAGCGCCATCTGGTACGTGCTGGCCGCGTCCATCGCCATGATTCCCTTGGCCTACTTTGCTCCAAAAATCCGCAAGACCATGGCCGTCACTATTCCCGAGGTGGTGGGCCGCCGCTTCGGCAAGGGCTCCAGCACGTTCACCGCAGTTTTGAGCATTCTGTCCCTGTTCTGCCTGACCTCCTCCCAGATCGCGGCCTCCGGCGTGGTGATTCAGTCCCTGACGGGCATCCCCACCAACGTGGCGCTGCTTCTGGCGGGACTGGTGGTGATCCTGTACACCACCTTCGGCGGCATGATCGCCGACCAGGTGTCCGACCTGATCCAGTTTTCCATCATCCTGGTGGGTCTGGCCATCGCCACCCCCTTTGTGATCAGGGGCTGCGGCGGCTGGGCGGCCATATCCGCCGCGCTGCCCGGCGAGCAGCTGAGCATCGCCAAGATTGGCTGGGTGCCCATTATCGGATACATATTCAACTACTTCTGCACATTCCTGGCAGGTCCCGAGATGGTCTCCCGGTTTGAGACCGCCAAGGATGAGAGAACCGCCCAAAACGCCTCCTGGCTCAGCGCCATCCTCATGGCCGCCATGTCCCTGTTCCCCACGCTGCTGGGCCTGGCCGCTCTTGCCATGAAGGATCAGATTCCCGGCCTGGCGGAAAATGGCAGCAACGCCATGATGGCTGTCACGGGTCAGTTCGCGCCCTCCTTTGTGGTGGGCCTGATCGCCGCCGCCATCATCTGCGCCACCATGTCCTCCGCCGACTCCAACCTGCTGTGCATGTCCACCATGGTTATGAACGACCTGTACATGAGTTTGGGTGGCAGGAAGCAGCTGACGGAGAAGCAGATTGTGCTGTACACCCGGTTGTGCAACATCGCCGCCGCCGTTGTGGCCATGGTGATCTCCATGGCCGGCGTGCCCATCGTCACCATGAACACCTTCGCCTTCGGCATTCGCTGCGCGGGCCCCTTTGCCGCCTACGGTCTGGGCCTGGCGGTGCCGAGAGCCACCAGGAACTCCGGCATCATTTCCCTGATCGCCGGCACCGCTGGCTTCTGCTTCTGGCAGTGGTACACCGGAGGAAACATGTCCAACGGCTTCGGCATTCTGCCGGTGGTCTTTGGCTGTGCCGTCAGCGTGGTGGTGTTCTTTGTGGTAAATGCCATCGAATGGGGCCGGGGCGTAAAGCCCGCTCCCTCCGCCTACGTGGAGAAATAGCCTGTCCATATGTAAGACTGGGCGGTGAGGCCAACATAAAAATCCGGGGCAGACGAGGATGTCTGCCCCGGATTTTTGATCGGCACTGACGGCAATGGCCCCGCTCCCGTGGCCGCCGTGTGGGAAAAATCACGTCTCCCCCAGCCATTTGAGGGCGCAGTAGGCGTGGATGGCGGCGCCCTTTGTAAGAACATCCTCGTTGAACACAACTTTCTCATTGTGCATGGGCCTGCCGAACAGCGGGTTTTCCCCCTCTGCTCCCGCGCCAAGGAGCAGATAGGCGCAGGGCATCTCATAGGTGTAGGACGCAAAGTCCTCCGAGCCCATGCCGCCCTCGTCCAGCCGATAAACAGTTCCTTCCCCATACAGTTCCGAGACGAAGTCCGCCATGCTGTTGACCAGCGCCGGGTCGTTGACCAGAGGCGGGGCCGAGGACAGCTCCTCCACTGCCGCGCTGCCCCGGAACGCCTCCGCTGTCGCTTTGGCAATGGCTCCGATGCGTTCCAATATGTGGGAGGACAGTTCCCGGTCAAAGGTGCGAATGGTGCCCTCCAGCACCGCGTCCTGGGGGATAATATTGGGTGCCTGCCCGCCGCTGAGTTTCCCGATGGTCACAACAGCGGGGCTTCTAGCCGGGATCTCTCTGGAGGTGATCTCCTGAAGGGCCAGATAGATGTGGGCGGCAATGTTCAGGGGGTCCACGCCGTCGTTGATGGCAATGTAGCGGACGCCCTTCTGCGGAAAGAGCATTTCCGTATACATGCCGACCTGCAAGTAGTTTCTCCCCAGACGGGAAAGGTCTTTGGTGATGACCGTCTTGATCTCTCCATTTTGGATTCCTTCCAGCATGGCCTGAAAATTCGGCCTGTCGAAGTTCGCACCGCTCCATCCGTCATCTACGAAAAAGCGGTAGTTCAGGATGTTATGCTCGCGGCAGTACGCTTCGAGGATGCGCCTCTGGTTCATAATGGAGTTCGATTCGCCTTGCAGTTCATCGTCTCTGGACAGCCGCGCATAGAGGGCGGCAACAGGGATTTGGGTGGTCTGTCTTAACATAAGTTCCTCCTTGTCCGACAGCCAGCCCCGCTATTCCGTATGGACAGTATACCACACGGAAGGGGCGGCGTACATACTTTTTGCTTCTTTATCGCCCGTCATAATGACGATTTTTCTTTTTGGGATTATCATAGGGGTAGATTTGTTCATGTTTTCATGTTATAATGACCTTGCAGATTTCGGAAGGAATAACACCAGCCGGAAGCTGCAAAGCAAAGATAAAAACGCAACGCACGCCCTCGCAGCGTGCCAGAGCCGGTAGGTAGCCCGGCCGTCCTGTCAGTTCTGACGGG
This sequence comes from uncultured Eubacteriales bacterium, assembly GCA_900555795.1. GTDB lineage: Bacteria > Bacillota > Clostridia > Oscillospirales > Oscillospiraceae > Pelethomonas. Next base: position 1,429 of record USMP01000091.1, on the reverse strand, counting down.
GTAAGTAACCCTCCCTCCTTGGGTTGTCCGTTCTTTGCCTGTACCACATCAAAGGAGGGATTCCCATGGAACAGACAAGCGGCAAGCTCACCGTATTTTTCGATCCGCCTTTTTGGGTCGGGGTCTTTGAGCGGATCGAGGACGGCAAGCTGACGGTTTCCAAAGTCACATTTGGCGCGGAGCCAAAGGATTATGAAGTATACGACTTCATTCTGCATCACTACTATGAGCTGAAATTCAGCCCGCCCGTTTCCACTGACGTAAAGCAGGTTGCCGACAATCCGAAACGCAGACAGAGAAAAGCAAGAAAACAGTTGCAAAACAAAGGCGTTGGGACAAAATCACAGCAGGCTTTACAGTTGCAGTTGGAGGAAACCAAAACCGAGCGCAAGCAAAAGAGCAAAGAGCAGAGGAAATCTGAAAAGCAGCGTCAGTTTGATCTAAAGCAGCAAAAGCGAAAGCAGAAGCACAGAGGCCATTAACACAAATGCGTTGAGGGTAATAAATAGATGTTTGTTGAAGTATCATGGCATGGTTTGCGAGAGATATATGAGGTAACAAACTAAATGTTTATTAAAATACTTATGGAACTTCTTGGGATCATAATACTTTGGTTTGGGCTTGCTTTTTCTGTACTGATCCACGAAACGGGGCATATGACAGGATATAAGCTCGCAGAGGGGAAAGAAGACTGGATCATTCAGGTTGGATTTGGAAAAGCTCTCATTAAAACGAAACATTTCGAGATTCGCCTTATTCCTTTTTCGGGAGTGTTTTATAATCCGGCACCTGATATTACATATACGGAAGCCCAGGCGTTGCTGTGTGCTGTGGGAGGGCCTATTTTTAACCTGATACTTATTCTTATTCTCTTTGCCTTGAAATCGAGCTCGCTCAATGAGTGTTCAGCGTTTATTGATTATTATGAACCGACATGGGATTTTATAAGAACGTATAGCGTTATAGTATTAATCTCAGCGATTATTCCGATGCGGTATCCTGCCTTTCTTCCAATTATAGGAGGGATGGAAAGCGATGGAATGCATATACTAAAAACCCTAAAGAACAAAAGGATAAAATAAGCCAAGTTATATTACATTTGAAGAAAGCGATAACTAGAATTTTGACGCTCTCACAGCGGCCATGCTCCCACGGCATGGCCGCTTTTCTCTTGCTCCGGCTCATGCGGTATAGGGCGGTCTTGGTGCGGCTGCGGTTTCCGCTTCCAGCACTTTCATCATCTTGTCGGCTGCGGTGGCGGTAGCCCCCTCCTTGAAAAAGCCGGAAACAATGAGTACAGAGTTCCCCATGCGGATTTCCGTCACGCAATCCGGGCGGCGGTCTGTGGTGCTGGCGGTGCTGTGCTTTTTATCTGTCATAGGCAACTCCTTGTATTATAAAGTAGTAGTTTTTAAAGCCCCTCTCCAAG
>USMP01000090.1 GCA_900555795.1 uncultured Eubacteriales bacterium | reverse complement strand
GGGCTGTCCCCGGCGGGGTGTAACATTTTATGTCTCCGGTCCCGCGGCGTCCAGATCCCGCTGGGCGGGGCCGGAGAGCAGGCGCCCCCGGCAGTCGAACCGGGAGCCATGGCAGGGACAGTCCCAGGAGGCTTCGTCGCCGTTCCACTCCAGCTGGCAGCCCATGTGGGGGCAGCGGACGTCCACAGCGGTCACGGCGCCGCCGGGAGATTTATAAATTCCCGTTTTCCGCCCCGCCAGGGCCACAACTCCTCCGTGGCCCGGGGGCAGCGTCTCCACGATGGACCGGGGCGGGGCGGCCCACTGGCGTGTCAGCCCCTTGGCGGCGTGGAGGGCGTCCCGGGCCAGATTTCCCACAGCGGCCGGAGTAAAGCGGCGGGGGGAGAACACCTCCGCCCAGGCCGGTTTCTGCCCCAAAAGCTGTCCTTGCAGCAGCAGGGCCGCAGCCATGGCGCTGGTCATGCCCCACTTGCCGAAGCCGGTGGCTACGGACCAGCGGGGCTGGGTGGGGGAGAAGGGGCCGATATAGGGCACGCCGTCGGCGGTCATGCAGTCCTGGGCGGACCAGCGGCCCACGGCCCGGGCGCCGGGAAAGAGCAGGGCGGCGGAGCGCTCCAGCGCCTCGTACCGCCCTCCCTCCCGGTTTTCCCCGGTGCGGTGGCCGGCACCGCTGAGAAGCAGCAGGTCCCCGTAGCGGCGCAGGGCCAGTTCGCCCCGGTTCGCGCCGGCGTACATTCCCTCCAGCCTGGGGGCGTTGGCCAGGGCCAGAACGTAGGAGCGCTCCTGATGCATGCGGGCAAAGTAGAAGCCGGGTATGTTGACAAAGGGGAAATGGCAGGTAAAGAGAATATGCTGGGCGCGCACCACACCCTCCCCCGTCCGCAGCTGATCCCCCTCCGCCTCCAGCACCCGGCTGCCCTCAAATATGGTCAGATTCTCCGCCAGGGAGAAGAGCAGGGCCAGTGGGTGCATCTGGGCCTGCTCCGGTAGGCGGAGGGCCCCGCTGATTGGGAAGGGAAGTCCGGCGTCGTCTGTCAGCGCGGCGTCCAGTCCCGCCCTCCCGGCGGCCTGGGCCTCCTCCTCCAGCGCCTGCGTGTGGGTGGTGGTATAGAGGAAGAAGGGCAGGCGCTCCCAGCCGCAGCGGACCCCTCTTTCATCCACCAGCCTCTGATAGGCCGCCAGGGCGTCCAGGGCCGCCTGGGCGGAGGAGAGATACCGGGGATGGTTTTCATCAAAAAAGCGGCCGCCCTCGTTGAACTTGGCGATCAGGTCAAAATGACCTGCGATGGGGCAGCAGACAGTTTCCGCCCCGGCGGCCACCCGCTGAAAGTAGGCGGCGGCGTAGGCGTAGGGGTCGCCGGCGAAGTGCTCCCGGATGGCCAGGGCGGTGTCCTCCGGAGAGCGGTCCACCGAGAGGTAGACGCCGCCGCCCCACAGGGAGTGGACGGAGCCGATGCGGTAGTCCCAGGGCCCCTGTGTGAGCGGGGAATCCATGTCCTGCTCCAGGCCGAGGAAGATCTCCAGGCGCCCGGCGTACCGTTTTTTCAGACGGAGAATCTCCGCCCGGTAGGCGGCCGTATCCGCCTCCGCCATGGCCCAGCCGTCGGTACCCCATGGAAGGGGGCTGTGCTCAGAAAAGCCCAGTGAGGTGCAGCCAGAGGAGATGGCTCCCAAAGCCATCTCCTCCGCTGTGCTGCCCCCATCGCCCCAGCAGGTGTGTGTGTGCAGATTTTGCAGCGTCATTTGGTCATTTTCTCCTGTTTTACCTTGTAGTCGATCACATGCCGGGAGGCCAGTTCACCCAGGATCTCCTCCACGGGGATACCCATCTCCACCATCAGTACCATCACATGGTACATGAGGTCCGCAATTTCATAGATGGTTTCCGCCCGGTCCTGGGCCTTGCCGGCGATAATGACCTCTGTGCACTCCTCACCAACTTTTTTGAGGATTTTATCCAGTCCCTTCTGAAAGAGGTAGGTCGTATAGGACCCCTGGGGCAGATCCGCCTTCCGCTCCTTCAGCAGCTGATAGAGGCCCTCCACGGAGAACGGGGCCGGCTCCTCAGCGCCGGTATAGACGGTGTCGTTGAAGCAGGAGTCCGTACCCAGATGGCAGGCGGGCCCCTCCTTGTTCACCCGCACCACCAGGGCGTCCCGGTCACAGTCGGCGGTAATGTCCACGATATGCTGGATACTGCCGCTGGTTTCCCCCTTCCGCCACAGCGTCTCCCGGGAGCGGGACCAGAAGCAGGTCCGCCCCTCGGCCACGCTGATGGCCAGGCTCTCCCGGTTCATATAGGCCAGGGTCAGCACCTTTCCGCTGGCGGCATCTACCACCACGGCGGGGATCAGTCCCTGGCTGTCAAATTTCAGTTCTTCCACGTGCAGCATAAATTTCCTCACTTTTCAAGCTTTTTTCAAAAAAGGATGTGCGTCCTTACAGCCTCACTGGAATACCCTTTTTTGCCAGTTCCCCCTTTAGTTCCGGAATGGGAACCTGGCCAAAGTGGAAAATGGAGGCTGCCAGGCCGGCGTCCACCTGGGGCAGCGTCTGAAAGAGGGTGACAAAGTCCTGGGCGCAGCCAGCCCCGCCGGAGGCAATGACAGGCACGTCTACCACCTGGCAGACGGCGGAGAGCATCTCCAGGTCAAAGCCGCCCTTGACGCCGTCGGTGTCGATGCTGTTGAGCACAATCTCTCCCGCCCCGCTGGCAACGCCCGCCTGGATCCAGTGGATGGCGTCCAAGCCCGTGTCCTCCCGGCCGCCTTTGGAAAACACCCGGAATTTCCCGTCCACCCGCTTGGCGTCCACGCTGAGCACCACACACTGGTTCCCGTAGCGGCGGGCCGCCTGGGCGATCAGGGAGGGGTCGCGGATGGCGCCGGAGTTGACGCTGACCTTGTCCGCGCCGCATTTCAGCACCCGGTCAAAATCCTCCACCGTATTGATGCCGCCGCCCACGGTGAGGGGGATAAAGATGGTGGCGGCGACCTCCCGCAGAATGTCGGTAAAGAGGGCGCGGCCCTCGGCGGAGGCGGTGATGTCGTAAAATACCAACTCGTCGGCCCCGCATTCGCTGTAAAATTCAGCCAGCCTTACCGGGGAACTCACATCGCTGAGCCCCAGGAAGTTGACGCCCTTAACCACCCGGCCATTCTTTACGTCCAGGCAGGGGATGATGCGCTTTGTAATCACCTCGCCGCCTCCTGTTTCCCCGCCTCCGATACTGCCTGGGCCAGGTCAATGGCTCCGGCATACCACGCCTTGCCAATGATGGCGGCATAGAGCCCCTGCCGCCGCAGGGCGCGGATGTCTCCGCTGCAGGATACGCCGCCGGAGGCGGTAATGGAGCAGCCCACCGCCGCCTGCAGCTCCGCCAGCTTTCCCAGCGGCGGGCCCGAGAGGGTCCCGTCGGTGTCTATATCTGTAAAGATAATATACTGTACACCAATTGATTCCATACGCTTTGCAAAGGTAATGGCCTCCAAGCCGGCGTTCTCTGTCCATCCGGCGGTGCGGATGTGTCCATTCCGGGCATCGATGCCAACGGCGATGTGCTCCGGACCGTACCGGTCCAGGGCGGCCGACACAAGGTCCGGGCTGCTGACGGCGGCGGAGCCGATGACAACCCGCCACACACCCAGGGCGAAGGCCGCCTCCAGATCCGCCATGGAGCGGAGTCCGCCGCCCAACTCCACCTGCAAGCCCTGATCTGTCAGGCGCCGGACGATGGCGCTGTTTTGCCGGCGGCCGTCCCGGGCGCCGTCCAGATCCACCACGTGGAGGTGCCGGGCCCCGGCGGCGTAAAAGGTCCGCGCGGTGGCAATGGGGTCCTCCGCAACTCGATGAACCGTTGCAAAATCCCCTCTGTAAAGGCGGACAACCTGCCCGTCCTTTAGGTCGATGGCGGGAAACAGCAGCATGGCGTTTCCTCCTTTCACAGACTGCAGAAGGCCCGTAGGATCTGAAGTCCCACAGTTCCGCTCTTCTCCGGATGGAACTGAACGCCGTAGACGTTGTCCCGGGCTACCGCGGCGGTGAGAGGCGAACCGTACTCCGCTGTGGCGACGGTGTGGGCCGGGCAGCCGGCGGCATAGTAGGAGTGAACGAAGTATACCCACGCCCCCTCCCGGATCAAATGAAACAGGGGGGATACGGGCCTGTCCTTGGGAAAGTGCAGGGCGTTCCAGCCGATGTGCGGCACCTTATAGTCCGGTGGGATCACATCCCGAATGGGGGACACAGTGCCGGGAATCAGTCCCAGGCCCTGATGGCGGCCATATTCCAGACTCTCGTCCAGGAGCAGCTGCATACCCAGGCAGATGCCCAGCAACGGCTTGCCCGCCTCCGCCTGGTTCAGCACCACCTGGTCCAGCCCATCCCGGCGGAGCAGAGCGGCGGCGTCGGCAAAGGCCCCCACACCGGGCAGAATCAGCTTTTCCGCCCGGGCAATCTCCCTGGGATCCCCCGTAACCCGGGCCTCGGCGCCAATGGCCGCCAGAGAACTGCGCAGCGAGAAAAGATTGCCCACGCCATAGTCGATAATTGCAATCATGTAAAGGCTTCCTCCTTTACGGATATTTTTACAGCACGCCCTTGGTGGAGGGGATTTCCCGGGGAAAGCGGGGGTCGATAGCCGCCGCCTGGGCCAGGGAGCGGGCCAGACTTTTGAAGACACCCTCAATGATGTGGTGGCTGTTTTTTCCCGCCAGCTGGCGCACATGGATGGTCATGCCGGCCCGGCGGGCCAGCGCCAGCAGAAACTCCTCCACCAGCTGGGTGTCAAAGGAGCCCACCTTTTCTGTGGGGATGTCCAGCTGGCAGCACAGCAGTCCCCGGCCGGAGATATCCACGGCGGTCAGCAGCAGCGCCTCATCCATGGGTAGGGTGCAGGAGCCGTAGCGGGTGATGCCCTGCCCGGTTCCCAGGGCCCGGGAGAAGGCGTCACCCAGGCAGATGCCCACGTCCTCCACGGTGTGGTGGTCGTCCACCCAGGTGTCACCCTGACAGGTGACAGCCAGATCGAACCGGCCGTGGCGGGCAAAGAGGGTGAGCATGTGGTCCAGAAAGCCGCAGCCGGTATGGATGTCCCCCCTGCCGGCGCCGTCCAGGGACAGGGTGAGGTGTATATCCGTCTCGTTGGTTTTGCGGTTGATGACAGCGTCACGCATGGTCATACCTCCTGCAGAATGTTCCGGATCTGTTCCAGCAGCACCACCGACTCCTTGGGCAGGCCGTAGGTGTTGGCTGAGAGCTCAATGTGGGTGGGCAGACGGGCCTTGCCGGTCTGGGACGTAATAGCGGCGGCAATCACGGTGGGGCTATGCCGGTTTCCGGTATCGTTCTGCACGATCAGCACCGGCCGTACCCCTCCCTGCTCGCTGCCCACTACAGGGCTCAGGTCGGCATAAAAAATGTCTCCGCGTTTTACGCTGTTGTCCACGTATGCTCACACTCCGCCGGAAGAAAGTCACCAGCGTCACCAGGCGCGGGGCCTATGTAACGCGGTCACTATGATTCTCCCACAGGGCGGCGGGATTTATACACAGTGCGGGAAAAAAACGCCCCTTCCCGCACCCCGCCGCCATTCCGGACGGTTCCTCCCCGGCCCATTCTATGCGGCGCAGCCTGCGGACGTGCGTTCAGCCCAGGTAAAGCCGGGGTACGCGGGGAGAGACGGCACAGAGCAGCTCATACTGGATGGTGTCCGCCGCCGCCGCGTGCTCTTCCACGGGCAGCGCAGCGCCGAACACCTCGGCCACGTCCCCGGGCTGCACATTTCGGCCGGTCACATCCACCATGCACATATCCATGCAGATGCGCCCGACCTGCTGCGCCTCGCCGTAGGGCGTGAGCACGCGCAGCTTGCCGGAGAGGGCGCGAAAGAGGCCGTCGGCGTAGCCGATGGGGACGGTGGCCACGACAGTGGGGCGGGTGGTGACAAACGTGCCGCCGTAGCTGATCTCCCGCCCGGGGGGCAGGGCTTTCACGTAGGAGACCCGGCTGAGCAGACGCATGGCGGGAGTCAGGGGGAGAAGGTCGGTGTCCACCTCGTCGCTGGGG
>USMP01000089.1 GCA_900555795.1 uncultured Eubacteriales bacterium | reverse complement strand
TGGAGGTATTTAAGCCCTCCACCCTGGCGCCGGTGTTTGCGCTGCTTGGTATCCTGCTGATTATGGCCGTGAAGAGCCGCAGCGCGGAGACGGCCGGCAGCATTGCCATGGGGGCGGGCATCCTGTTTACGGGCCTTTTGAACATGACCGCCGCGGTGAGTCCCCTGTCGGAGTCTGCGGCCTTTGCCAGCGCCTTCTCTCAGCTGTCCACCAGGCCGGTACTGGGCTTCCTGGTGGGGGCGGTGGCCACCTTTATCATCCAGAGTTCCTCCGCCACCATCGGCATTCTCCAGGCCCTCTGTACCACGGGGGCGCTGACCTTCAGTTCGGTGTACGGTATTATCATTGGTGTGAATATCGGCGACTGCGTCAAGACCGCCATCATGTGCGCCATCGATTCCAAGGCGGATGCCAAGCGTACCGGCGTGATCCATGTGCTGTTCAACCTGGTGGCCGCGGCATTGATTATTGTGGCGATCTTTGTGGGGTACCAGGCGGGGTGGCTGGACTGGCTGTGGGGCCGGCATATGAGTTCCGGCGACATTGCCAATGTCCACACGCTGTTCCGGCTGGCCACGGCGGTGCTGCTGCTGCCCATGACGCCCACCTTTGAGCGGCTGAGCTATCTGCTGGTGAAGGACGACAAGCAGGTAGGCGCCAATGTGGAGCGGGAACTGAAAATGCTGGACGACAAGCTCTTCTCCTCCCCGGCTCTGGCGCTGGCCAGCGCCAAGGGGGCCATCAGCACCATGGCCCGCCTGTCCAGGGACGGAGTCATCAACGCTATGGATGTGTTGGAAAATTACGACCAGGGCGCCGTGGATGTGATATTGGAGAACGAGGACCACATCGACCAGCTGGCGGATGCGGTGGATAGCTATCTCATTCGCCTCTCAGCCCGTTTGGGCAACAATGCCACCAACGATACTCTCAACTACTACATTCAGTGCTTCTCGGAGTTTGAACGCATTGGCGACTACGCGGTAAACCTGACGGAAAACGCCGCCGTGCTCCATGAGAAAAAGATGGAGTTTTCAGCTGCGGCCCGGCAGGAACTGCGCATTTTGAGCCAGGCGCTGACGGAAATTATGGATTATGCCAGCGAGTGCTTCATCTCCATGGATTATGATGCCGCCCGCCGGGTGGAGCCGGTGGAGGAGGTGGTGGACGACATGGTGGCGACGCTGCGGGAGAACCACATCAGCCGTCTGCGGGAGGGCCGGTGTATGATGTACGCGGGCCTGACCTTCCTGGATGTGCTGGTCAACGCCGAGCGCATCGCGGACCAGTGCTCCAATTTGGGGATCTACACCATCTCTCAGTCCCCGGACTGCCCCATCATCAAGCACCACGACTATACCCGCTATCTCCACCAGGGCAACGACCGGTTTTTCAACGAGCAGTACCAGGTCAAACACGCCTACTACTTTGGCCTGCTGGGGCAGGTGGAGGAGCCCCGGATGGAGGCAACAGCCACTGGAGCCGGCAGCCCTTGAGACTCTGTCTGGAAATATAAAAGCGCCCCTGGAACCATTGGTTCCAGGGGCGCTTCGGTATGCTTAGGGCCGGGCCGCCTCCTCCTGGGCAAAGGGGTCGCCCAGGGGGGCAGAGGCCTCCGCCGGGGCGGGGACGGGGGCGGGGAGGTGCTCCAGGTTGTGTCCCGTCTCCCGATCAAAGACGTGGGCGGCGCCGCCCCGGAAGGTAAAGCGGATGGACGCGCCCATGCGCAGGGAGCGCTCCCGCTGCTCCAGATCCTCCTCGGACACGGGTACCACGATGACCACGTCGCCGCCGCAGGCATCCACATGGATATGGATGGCGCTGCCCATCATTTCGCTGACGTCCACCCGGGCGGGAATCCCGTCGCCGTCCTGGGCCAGGGAGATGTGCTCCGGGCGGATTCCCAGGGAAATCTCCTGGGCGCCCACCTGGTTTTCCAGCAGGCGGCGGCACTTGTCCGCCGAAAGGGGCACACGGATGCCAGCCAGTTCCACGCTGTACCGATCCCCCTCCCGAAGAAGGGAGGCGTTGAAGAAATTCATCTGGGGGGTACCGATGAAGCCGGCCACAAACAGATTGGCGGGGTGGTTGAACACCTCCTGGGGGGTGCCCACCTGCTGGACCAGGCCGTCCTTCATGATGACGATCCGGTCCCCCAGCGTCATAGCCTCGGTTTGGTCGTGGGTGACGTAGATGAAGGTGGTATCGATCCGGGTCCGCAGCTTGATAATCTCAGAGCGCATCTGGTTGCGCAGCTTGGCGTCCAGGTTGGAGAGGGGCTCGTCCATAAGGAACACCTGGGGCTCCCGGACAATGGCCCGGCCAATGGCGACCCGCTGGCGCTGGCCGCCGGACAGGGCCTTGGGCTTCCGCTTTAAGAGTTCGGAGATGTCCAGGATCTCCGCCGCCTCCCGCACCTTCTGGTCGATGACCCGCTTGGGGAATTTCCGCAGCTTCAGTCCGTAGGCGATGTTGTCGTAGACGGTCATGTGGGGGTAGAGGGCGTAGTTCTGAAACACCATGGCGATGTCCCGGTCCTTGGGGGGGACGTGGTTTACCAGCTTTCCGCCGATATAGATCTCCCCCTCGCTGATCTCCTCCAGTCCGGCCACCATCCGCAGCGTGGTGGATTTGCCACAGCCGGAGGGGCCCACCAGCACGATAAACTCCTTGTCCGCGATCTCCAGATTAAAGTCGTGGACGGCTACCACATGGCCGTCGTAGATTTTTTTGACGTTTCGTAAACTCAGGTCTGCCATGGATCATTCTCCTCCGGCTTTCTTTTTGTATTGGCGTTCCAGCCGCTCCTCCTTGCGCTGCTCCACAGCGGCCTCCACCTTCACGGGTACGGTGGCCTTGACGAAGCGGTAGCCCCGGCGGATATAGCGTATCACAGTGACGGTCAGGAAAATGGCGGGACAGAGGGCCAGAAGCACGGAAAGCAGCAGCAGCAGTACGGCGTAGTCCTCCGTCAGGCGCGCGGCGTTCTCCCAGTAGGGGTAGATGACGCCGTTTGCCCGCATGGAACGCTGGCCGAAGCCGCGCAGCACCTCCCACAGGTGGCCCAGGCTGTAGCGGCTGCTGTTCTCCACAACATCGGCGTTGGGGAAGCTTTCCGTTAAAATCCCCTTGGCGTAGCCGGAGATGGGGTCCGGCATGACGATCTCATAGCAGTCGATACCGGCATCCTCCACCAGCCGCTGGAGGGCGGAGAAGGAGAGGAACAGCCCCGCCTCGCCGCTATAGGCCTTCTGGGAGGCAAAATCGTCCTCCCGGTCCACCACGCCGGCCACCACAAAGGGCACGCCGTTGATGGTCAGGGGCAAGCCGGTCAGATCCGTTCCGCCGAAAAGCCGCCATGCCATCTCCTCGTCCAGCACCACCAGGTCATCCATCAGGTCGTCGGAGGAGATATAGGAGCCGCTGCGCAGGGGCAGGGGATGGAAGAAGAAGAAGTCCCCCCCCACGCCGATGGCGTCGGCGGTGGCGGAGCCGTGGTCGCCCACCACGGTGACGGAGGCGCTGCCGCTGTACGCGTCCAGATATAGACTCCCGTTTTCCGGGGCCTCCAGAGACTGCTCGGTCAGCTTTGTGTCCAGGGTCTGGCGGAATTGGAGAATATCCGTCTCCGCCTTGCCCTCGCCCACGGGGAGGAAGGAGGCCAGCTGGGCAAAGCGGGTCTCGCTGCCGCCCTGGAACCGTTCCGCTCCGGTCATGGCGGCGCCCAGCGTGCCGGTGACGGCCCGCAGACCCACCAGGGAGGCGGCCATCGCCAGCAGCAAAATCAGATTCAACAGCAGCAGGAACCACTGCTTGAAGCCAAAGCCGCGGATATCGTCACGCAGCTGCCGCAGGATGGTGGGCTTTGTCATGGATTCTCCACCATCCTGACCTGCATGCCGGCATCCAGCGGTTTGCTGGAGGTGGTGATGACATAGTCGCCGCTGGCCAGACCGGTAACGGCGGCGTTGTTGTCGTCGGAGGAGAGGATCTGCACATCGGCCCGGGTGGCAATGTAGCGGTTGCCCAGGGGTGTGCTTTTGGCTGTGATCACCAGGACAAAGTCGCCGTTGGTGTCGGAGCGCAGGGCGCTCTTGGGAATGATGGTGTCATAGTTGGCGCTGCGCTGGCCCACGGAGAGGCTGATGCTGGAGCCGGCGTCAATGTCGCCGGTGATGCGGAACACCAGCAGCTTGCCCTGGCCGGGCTTGGCGGGGTCGGCGGTAATGGCCTCCAGCTTGGCCTGAATGTCATTGCCCCAGTAGTAGTTGGTTACGTCGGCGCTGTCGCCGATCTTCACCTGCTTGGCCTGGTCGATGGTGACGGCAATCTTAATCGTGTAGCCCCGGTCCACCACGTCGATCACGGCCATGGCCTCGCCGGGGGTGTTGTCCTTGCCGGCGGATACATTGATGGAACTGATAACGCCGGATACGTTGGCTGTGACCTCTGTGGCGATGGTCTCCGTGCGGTACTTGTCCACCAGTTCCTGCTGTTTTTCAATCTGCAGCCGGGTGGCCTGTAGATCCAGGTTATCCAGCTGCTTGTCGATATCCTTTCCGGACAGGGCCTGCTCCAGTTCCCGCTCCTTGGAGGCGATGGTTTCCAGAGCGGATTCGTACTGGCTCTGCCGGTCCTCCAGGGCCTTTAAGTTGTCCTCCAGGGTGGTGATGTGGGTATCCACCTCACGCTGGGCGGTCTTGTAGCGGTTGATCTGGGCCTTCAGGTCGCTGTTTTCATCCTCCGCGTCCTCCAGATCGTCCTCCGCGTCCCGCAGATTCCGCTTGGCGGTGGATAACTCATCCTCCGCGTCACTCAGCTGCTCCCGGAGGGTGGAAATCAGGTCTGTATCACCAGCGGCGTCTACCAGCAGCTTGTACAGAGTTTGATAGGCCTCAGACTTTGCGGCGAAGTCGGCGGCTGCATCATCATAGGCGCTCTGCGCATCGCCAATGGCCTTGTAAGCTGTTCCGTACTTGCCGGGATCTTGCTGGACCACATAGTCCATATAGGTGGACAACTTGCTCTCATCAGTGATGTCCACGCCGTCGGCAATCATTTGGCGTTTGGCGGCATTTTCGATTTCTCTATAGAGATCCGCATATTGGTCCATTACGGAGTTCAGGGCTGTACTGGCTTCTCCCATAGCGGCTTCAGCCTGGTTCATTGCTTCTTTGGCGTCAGCCACATCCTTTTCCAAACTGTCTACACTGCCGCTGGAACCTGCTTCGGCCAATTTTTCCTCCAATGTATCGACCTTGGCCTGGGCAGTATCCACCTTCGCCGTCCACTGAGTGACGGCGGCCTGGGCTTCCTGATAGGCCTCGTTTTCGCTCATGAGGTCGTTCAGTTCCTCCAGCACCAGTTCGATCTGGCTCTTCTCCATCTGGGCGGCGGCCAGATCCCCCTTGGCGTAGGACACATCCGTCTCCGATACCCGGTTGGCGTCCCGCTGGGCGATGGCTTTCTGCAGGTCCTCCTGCAAAATCTGTACGCTCAGATCGCTCTGGGAGTACTCCTTGGAGAGGTTCAGAATTTGCTTCTGATAGTCGAGCTGCAGGGTCTGCAGCTGATCCTGGGCGTCCTTAAGTTCCTGGCTCTCCGCGTCGGCCAGGACAAAGAGCAGGTCCCCCTGGCTGACGGTGTCGCCCACCTTCACGCACACGGAGCGGATCTCCCGGGTCTGATCCAGGATCACCTCATAACTCTCATTGGCGGACACGGTGCCGCTGCCCCGGATTTTGGCGTTGATGGTGCCGCTCTGGACCATCTGGGTGGCCACCTCGGGCAGGGAGCGGTTCATAATGGTATTGGAGAAGAAGGTCAGTACCAGCAGCACCGCCAGGAACACAATGGCGATGGACTTAATCAGTTCCCTCTTCTTGGATTTCTCTTTGACTTCCATAGATTTCTTGTCCTTTCAGGTGGGATGGTTAGCCCTTGACAGAGCCCTGGTGGGCGATGCCCTCCACCAGGTAGTCCTCCCCGTGGAGGAACAGCAGCAGACAGGGCACCATGTAGATGGTGGCGATGGCGAAAGCCAGGCCAACCTCGCTGGCGTTGATGGTGCTCAGGTACACCGACAGGGGCTGCTTGGTGGCGTCGGGCAGCAGGA
>USMP01000088.1 GCA_900555795.1 uncultured Eubacteriales bacterium | reverse complement strand
TGAACGCCGCCGCCTTTCAATCCATCACCCCCCGTACCGCCGGATTTAACACCGTGGATCTGACCCAACTCAGCGAGAGCGGGAAACTGCTGACCACTCTGCTGATGCTTACCGGCGGCTCCCCTGGTTCCACCGCCGGCGGCTTTAAAACCACCACCTTGGCTGTACTGCTGCTCAGCGCATTCGCCGTCTTTCACCGGCGTGGCAATGCCCAGTGCTTCGGCCGCCGGCTTCCGGAATCCGCAGTACGCAGCGGCTGCGCCATTCTTCTTTTATACCTGCTGCTATTTCTGGCCGGGGGCACCCTCATCGCCTGTCTCGACGGTGTGCCTCTGCTGGATGCGCTCTTCGAGGCCGCCTCCGCCATTGGCACTGTAGGGCTCTCCACCATCGGCACCGCCAATCTCTCCACCCCTTCCCACCTGATTCTAATCAGTCTGATGTACATCGGCCGGGTCGGGGGTCTGACCCTGATCTACGCCGTCACCACCGGCGGCACCACTTCCGCCCAGTACCCCCAGGAGCCTGTCACTGTGGGGTAAGAAAGGAGCAAGTATGAAATCTGTTCTGTTAATCGGCTTGGGCCGCTTTGGGCGGCACATGGCCCAAAAGCTGCGGGATCTGCGCCACGAGGTACTGGCTGTAGATAAAAATGAGCAGCGGGTGGATGAGGCCCTGCCCTACGTCACCAACGCCCAAATTGGCGACGGTACCAGCGAAAAATTTATGTCCTCCCTAGGGGTAAGCAATTTTGACCTCTGTGTGGTGGCGATTGGGGACGACTTTCAGGCCTCCCTGGAGACCACAGCCCTGCTCAAGGAGTTGGGGGCTCCCTTCGTTCTGGCACGGGCCACCCGGGACATCCACGCCAAGTTTCTGCTGCACAACGGGGCCGACGATGTGATTTACCCGGAGAAGCAGATGGCCTCCTGGGCAGCGGTGCGCTACAGCGCGGACCACATTTTTGACTACGTGGAACTGACGCCGGACTACTCCATCTACGAGGTTGCCATTCCCGCCAGCTGGGTTGGCAAGACTGTGGTGGAACTGGCGGTACGGCAGAAATACCGGATCAATATCCTGGCCATCAAGCGCAACGACCAGCTGACGCCTCTGCCGGGCCCCTCCCACTGCTTCCAGGCGGATGAAACCATCTTCATTCTGGGTGAAAACAAGGACGTGCAAAAATTCCTGCGGTATTGACCTGACTTGCCCTTTTATACAATTTTAATGCCTCCAGTGGAACGCTAATCCCATACCAACGCAAAGCGCGGTATCATGACAGTAAGGAAGTGATGGTATGGAAACGCTGGCGCTGGCAGTGGGTGTGCTCTACTTAGTATGGATCGGTTATCGGATTATCGCGCGGCTGAGCCCCCTTTTATACGGGAATCCCGACGGTAAGCGCTCCCGCCGGCGAAGGCGGAAGCAAAAAGCTGACCAGCCTTCCTCCAAAGGATATCCAGACTGGTGATCCCATCGCCAATAAAAAACAGCCGGGAGACGGAACAGACATTCCGCCTCCCGGCTGTTTTATAACACCCCTGGAGAAAACCCGCCCCAGCGGCACCGCTCACAGGTGAAACCTGCGGGCAAGTTCACCCCGAAAGGTCTGCCAGTGAAAAATCAGCATGGCGGCCAGCACCACCACCGACAGACCTGTGCACAGCAGAGAGGGCAGCAGTACCCGCAGCTTTCCCAGCCCAGCCAGAAGCCCCGGTATGAGACCCAGTACGCACACGCCCCCCAGCGCCCCGGCCAGGGACTGGACCGGCAGCCGCAGCAGTACCGCCAGCAGCAGCATCATCAAAACGCCTGTGGCGCACACACAGGGCAGGACAAAATCCAGCGACCACCCCTGAAATCCCATGCCCACATCCCACAGGATGCTCAGCACCGGCATCAGCGCCACCTGCCAGCCGATGTTCTGAATGATATCCCGGCGGTAGGCCACACCCACCAGAGCCAGCACACGCAGTATGATGGATGCGCTGAAGCGGGGTTTCTCCAACTCCGGGAAAACCTCGCCAGCCACATCCGGGTCCCCTGATAGAGTTCCGCCGCACAGGGGACAGCAGTTCTTAGCCCCGGCCACCCTGACCCGGCAATAGGGACAAACCTGCACGCTACTTTCCCTCCCTCTCATCCTCCGGCTGCACCGGAGCGTAAAAATCGTTGCTGCGGACCTCCAGTTCCACGCCCTCCTCCACCAGCACCCGGAAAAACCGCCGCTGGACCTCCGGGGACAGGCGCACAGACGTAAAACCCATATGAAAGCACTTCCCAAAGGTGCAGGTACACAGCTGCGTACAGTGGGTGGAGGCAAATACGCCAAACCCCCGGACATAGGGCGCATCCTCCTCCGGCAGCCGAAAGCGACCGATGTTGGACAGCGCCGCCGTCTCCCCCCAGGCGGCTATGATCCCCGACAGGCGCAGCACCGGGTTCTTCAGCGCCAGTGGAATGGGCCGCAGCAGGGGGTTGTGTTCCAGCGCAGAGAGGGCGTTCATCCGCTCCGCCAGCCGCTGGGCTGTCAGTTCCGTTCGGAAGGTATCCGCCACAGCGGAGACAATATTTTCCATACCGCCGCCTCGGCGGAAATCGTAGGACACCCGAATGGTGCCAAAAAAATTCCGGGCCGTGTCTGTGGGAAAATAGCTGCGCAGATCCACCGGCACTGTGACCACCACCGGACGATCCAAATCCCGCTGGCTCATCTCTCCCCGTATGGCCTGCATCAGCACAGCGCAGAGATACACCGTCAGCGTCGCCCCGTAGCGGTGGGCCGCCGAGAGCACCTGGTCCACATCCGCCACACCCTCCAAAACCGTCAGCGCACAGTCGTCACGACGCTGGCCCCGAAGGTGGAAGGCCCGCGTCTGGCCGCCGTAGCGGCCCCCCTTTGGCTGATAATACTTGGCAAATCCATCCTCGCCCCGGGCATATACCGACCCGCCCTCCTCCGGAGGTGGACACTGGCCGGGATAGCGCAGGGCCAGATAGCCGGCAATCAATTCCTGAAAAAAAGCGATGGCACCCGCCCCATCTGTCAGCACATGAAACACGTCCAGATTTACCTTGCTCCGCCACCAACTCACCTCATAGAGGGGGGAGCGGCTGCCGCTGTACAGCGCAGCGCAGGGCGGCGCATGCTCCGGCACCACCTGCGCCGGCCTGTGGGACTGCTCCAGATAGTACCAGAACACCCCCCGCCGCAGGACCATCTGCATGTGGGGAAAGCGCTCCAGCGTATCCGCCAGAGCGCGCTCCAGCAGCTGGGGCTCCACCATCTCCGTCAACTCACAGGAGAGGCGAAATACCCTTGTATCCGCCCCCCGCACCGTAGGAGGAAAAATTTTAGCCGCGTTGTCCAGGCGGCTCCAGGTCAAAGGCCCTCGGTTTCTCCTGGCACTTGACATTGCTTATCGCCTCGCTTTAGAAAGTCGTCAATCCAATCGTAGGTCCGCCGCACCTGGGCAAACCGGGGCGTCAGGGAAAAGTAGCCGTGGAGGGCGTCCGGCATCCGGTGGAGCGTTACCTCCACCCCCGCCTCCTCCAGCGCCCGGGCATACGCCTCCCCCTCGTCCCGAAGGGGGTCGTACTCCGCCGTAACCACCAGGGTCCGGGGCTGCCCCGTCAGGTCCTTTGCCAGCAGAGGGGCCAGATAGGGGCTGCGCCGCTTCTCCTCATCCCCACCGCTGTACATCTCCATAAATTCCTCCACCCGCTGGGATGTGAGAAGAAAATCCGTCCCGTTCTCCCGGACAGAGGGAAAGGGGGAACGCTCCGTATGGTCGTTATAGGTGGCGGGATAAATGAGGATCTGCTGCTCCACAATAAATTCCCCCCTTTCCCGGGCCAGCAGGGATACAGCCGCCGCCAGATTTCCCCCGGCGGAATCGCCGATAAGGGTAATTGACCGGGCGTGCACCCCCAATTCCTCCGGGTAGCGGTATACCGCCTTTGCAGCGGCGTAGCAGTCCTCCAGTCCCACCGGAAAGGGGTGCTCCGGAGCCAGGCCGTACTCCACGGAGGCCACATGGCAGCCTGTGCGCTTGGCCATATAGCGGCACACCCGGTTGTAGGTGTCCACATTTTCCACCACCCAGCCGCCCCCGTGGAAAAACAGCAGCAGCTTGTCACTGCTCCCGCCAGCGGGTTCATACAGCCGCACCCGGATCTCCCGGTCCCCCCGCTCAATCCGGCGATCCCACAGATGATAGAGGGGCGCCAGGGGGGCCCCCAGCTGCTTGATGGCCCGTTCCACCTTGTATGTCTTATCCACATCAAGCGCCGCCGGGTAACTCAACGCCCGCAGCGCCGCACGGGCCGCCTTGCTGATTGCCATATACACTTGCTCCTCTCCTCCCGCCAGGGGGGCGGGCACCCTTTTCAACTATGGGCACTCGTTTACTCGTTAAAATGCCATCCTCACGCCGTATGGCGGCCCTCCACGCCGGGAGGGTCCCACAGGCAGCGACGGCCCACCGGCACTTGCCGCCGCCAGCGGTCCACCTCTTATTTTTACCCTGCCGGTCACTTTAGATACCGCATTTGCAGCGAACCTTTTTTAAATTATACACCGCCGGAACGCTGTATGTCCATACTAATAGAGATGGGTACAGAAATTTCACATTCGTCACCCCCTAGGGCGGATCAGCCGGTTCAAGCCGGGCCTGTACCAAAAGCCAACAGAAGGATACAACCAGTTGTGTCTCTCTGTATGGCATCAATGCGATGCATTGACTGTTTCCCAGAGACAACTGAATCCCAAAAGAGAGAAACGACAAAGTCATGTCTCTCTTTCGGGGAGATCAGATTATAAAACGTATCCCCCCGAGCGTGAGCGAGCCGCGCGTGAATCTCGGCGAAACTGAGTTCCCGCAGGGAGGCTTTGCCGACCAAAAATGTCAAATCCCCTTGGGGTAGAGCCGCCAAGGGCGGCGGAACCCCAAAAGGAAGGCACGACTAAGTCGTGCCTTCCTTTTGGGGAGGAGCGGTAGCGAGCCGCCGCAGGTGCGGCGTAACAGGCGTTTTGCGAAGCAAAACCTTGGCGCAGGCGGAATTCATTTCCGCCGAGAATGTCAAATTCCCTTGGGGTGGAACCGCCAAGGGCGGCGGAACCCAAAATGAAAGCACCGCCTGAAGCGGTGCTTTCATTTTGGTACGCCCGGCTGGATTCGAACCAGTGGCCTTCAGAGTCGGAGTCTGACACTCTATCCAACTGAGCTACGGGCGCATGTCCAATTTTTTAACGCCCATGTAGTATAGCAGAAATCTGAGTGTTTGTAAATAGCAAACCGCTCAATTTATAAATATTTTGTGATTATGTATTTTTATTTGTATTTTTCCAGACCGGTGGCGGCGGCTTAAACAGCCCTGTTCTGGATTTCCACTCCAAAAAAAGATTGTTAAAAAGTTTGACAAAAT
Organism: uncultured Eubacteriales bacterium; assembly: GCA_900555795.1. Lineage (GTDB taxonomy): Bacteria > Bacillota > Clostridia > Oscillospirales > Oscillospiraceae > Pelethomonas. The sequence goes on along the minus strand of USMP01000088.1, from coordinate 716 downwards.
TCTGACAGTAGAGTAAAATAATAAGCTGATAGCAGTTGTCCACTTCGTGCCGAAGGGCATATGGCTTTCCAGGGAGGCATCGTAAACAATGAAAAAACAAAACGTATCGGACGCCGTTGTCCGGCGGCTTCCTCGTTATTACCGCTATTTGGATGACCTGCACGCCAAGGGCGTGGTGCGTATTTCCTCCAATTCTCTGGGGGGCAAGATGGGCATTACCGCCTCCCAGATCCGGCAGGATCTCAGCTGTTTCGGTGAATTTGGCCAGCAGGGTTACGGTTACAACGTGGAGGAACTGCGTTCGGAGATTGGCCATATTCTGGGGGTGGACAGCAATCACCGCCTGATTGTGATCGGCGTGGGTAATCTGGGCCACGCCCTGATGCAAAATTTCCACTTCAGCGACATCGGCTTTACGCTGGAGGCCGCCTTTGACGTATCCCCCGGTCTCATTGGGACAGAGGTGGCCGGTGTGCCTGTACTGCCCATGGATCAGCTGGACAGCTTTGTTCAGGAGCACAGGCCCGATGTAGCCGTACTCACCGTACCCCAGTCCGTGGCCCAGTCCATTACCGACCGTCTTATTGGTCTGGGGGTACGGGGCTTCTGGAACTTCACCAATGTGGAACTGTCCAGCGAGGTGGAACTTGTCCGTTTTGAGGACGTCCACTTCTCTGACAGCCTGCTCACCCTCAGCTACCGTATCACCGACCGGT
>USMP01000087.1 GCA_900555795.1 uncultured Eubacteriales bacterium | reverse complement strand
TTCTCGGTGACTTCCTTCACCAGGGTGTTGAGTTTGCTGAGGACCCATTTGTCCTCCAGTTCCAGCTTTTCCGGCAGCTTCACCTCGTCGATGGTCAGGTTCATCATCACGAAGCGGCTGGCGTTCCAGATCTTGTTGGCGAAGTTCCGCATGGCCTCGCACTTCTCCACATAGAAGCGCATATCGTTTCCGGGGCTGTTGCCGGTGATGAGATTGAAGCGAAGGGCGTCGGCGCCGAACTTGTCGGCCATCTCCAGGGGGTCGATGCCGTTGCCCAGGCTCTTGCTCATCTTCCGGCCCTTGTCGTCCCGGACCAGGCCGTGGATCAGCACCTTCTCAAAGGGGAACTTCTTCATTTGCTCGCAGCCGGAGAAGATCATCCGGGCCACCCAGAAGAAAATGATGTCGTAGCCTGTGACCAGGACGGAGGTGGGATAGAAGTAATCCAGTTCCGCCGTCTTGTCGGGCCAGCCCAGGGTGGAGAAGGGCCAGAGGGCGGAGGAGAACCAGGTGTCCAGCACGTCCTCTTCCCGGGTGATGTTCTTGCTGCCGCACTTGGCGCAGCAGGCCGGGTCCTCCCGGTCCACGGTGATGTGGCCGCAGTCCGCGCAGGTCCATGCGGGGATCTGGTGGCCCCACCACAGCTGGCGGGAAATGCACCAGTCGTGGACGTTCTCCATCCAGTTGGTGTAGGTCTTGGTAAAGCGCTCGGGGATAAACTGCACCTCCCCGTCGTTCACCACCCGCAGGGCCTCCCTGGCCAGAGGCTCCATCTTCACGAACCACTGGGCGGAGATCAGGGGCTCCACGTCGTTGTGACAGCGGTAGCAGGTGCCCACATTGTGGGAGTAGTCCTCCGTCTTCACCAGATAGCCCTTCTCCTCCAGATCCTTCACCAGGGCCCTGCGGCACTCGTAGCGGTCCATGCCGTTGTAAGGGCCGCCATTTTCGTTGATCCTGCCGTCGTCGTCAATCACCCGGATGGTCTCCAGGTTGTGGCGGAGGCCCACTTCGAAGTCGTTGGGATCGTGGGCGGGGGTCATCTTTACCGCGCCGGTGCCGAAGCCCAACTCCACATACTCATCGGCCACAATGGGAATCTCCCGGTTCATGATGGGCAGAATGCAGGTCTTGCCAACCAGGTGCCTGAACCGCTCGTCCCCGGGGTTCACAGCCACACCGGTGTCGCCCATCATGGTCTCAGGCCGGGTGGTGGCCACCACCAGATCGCCGCTGCCGTCGGTGAGGGGATAGCGGATATACCACAGGTGGCCGGGCTTATCCTGGTACTCCACCTCCGCGTCAGAGAGGGCGGTCATGCAGTGGGGGCACCAGTTTATGATGCGGCTGCCCTTATAGATGAGGCCCTTGTCGTAGAGATCGCAGAAGGTCTCCCGCACAGCCTTGGAGCAGCCCTCGTCCATGGTGAACCGGGCCCGGTCCCAGTCGCAGGAGGCGCCCATCTTCTTCTGCTGGGCCACAATGCGGTCGCCGAACTTTCGCTTCCAGTCCCAGACCCGCTCCAGGAATTTCTCCCGGCCCAGGTCGTAGCGGGTCAGGCCCTCGTTCTTCCGCAGGTCCTCCTCCACCTTGATCTGGGTGGCGATGCCGGCGTGGTCAGTGCCGGGCATCCAGAGAGCCTCGTAGCCCTGCATCCGCTTGTAGCGGATGAGGATGTCCTGGAGGGTGGCGTCCATGGCGTGGCCCATGTGGAGCTGGCCAGTGACGTTGGGGGGCGGCATGACGATGGAGAAGGGCTTCTTGTGGGGATTGGGCTGGGCGTGGAAACAGCCGGCCTCCATCCAGGCGGAGTAGATCTTTCCCTCCACCTCCTGGGGCTCATAGGTCTTTGGCAGTTCTTTTCTCATAGTGAACTTCTCCTTTTTCGGGGCGAATTGCAAAAAAATCCGCCCCGAGCAAAATTTGCTCAGGGCGAACAAAAGTCCGCGGTACCACCTGAATTTCCCGAAAGCCGGGACACTCTTGCCTCGATAACGGGAGGACCCGTCGGCGCCTACTGCGGCAATTTATGCCGGTTCGGGCCGAGGCTCCGGGGCGACTTCTGCCGTTGCTTCATGAGGCCTTCCACCGCCCGGCCCCTCTCTGCGCATCCGCTTGGGCATACTGCTCCCCTTCGCAGCCAATTGTAGTATTCAGTATATACAAGCGCTCCCCGTTTGTCAAGCAGCGGTTTTTCTCGCCCCTCTTTCTTCGAGTTCCCACGTCATTTTCAGAGTCTGCCCATGCCCCCGCAGCCAGCGGGGCTCAGCACGCGGCAACATCGCAGAAGGCTCCGGTGCATACCGGCATTTCTTATCCCGCCCCCAGAGGCGGCGGTTCCCCGATCCTCTCCCGCAGCATGGCTATCTCCGCGGCGTGCCCGGCATCGTCGTGGGGGGTCTCCAGTATAAAGGGTAAGTGCCGAAGGCGGGGGTGGGTCATCACCTGGAGAATTGTCTCTGTGCCCAGGGTTCCCTCCCCAATGGGGGCATGGCGATCCTTCCGGGCGCCCGGCGGGTTCATGCTGTCATTGATATGGATGGCCAGCAGCCGCTCCAGGCCCACCACCCGGTCAAACTCCGCCAGCACCCCGTCCAGATCCTCCGCAATGTCGTAGCCCGCGTCGGACACATGGCAGGTGTCCAGGCACACCCCCAGCTTGTCCCGGCAGGCCGCCCTGTCCAGAATCATCCGCAACTCCTCAAAGCTTCCGCCGATCTCACTGCCCTTTCCCGCCATGGTTTCCAGCAGCACTGTGGTTGTCTGGTCCGGGCGGATCACCCGGTCCAGCATATCCGCAATCAATCCACAGCCCACTTCCACTCCCTGGCCCACGTGGCTGCCCGGATGAAAATTATAGTAATTGCCGGGCAGATGCTCCATAAGGGCCAGATCCCCAGCCATCATCTCCGCCGCCAAGTCCCGGATGCCCTCGTCCCTGGAACAGGGGTTCATAATATAGGGGGCATGGGCAAGGATCGGACCGAAGCGGTGCTCCGCCATCAGTTCCCGCAGTCCGGCCAGGTCCCGGGCATCCACCGCCTTGGCCCGTTTGCCCCGGGGATTGCGGACAAAGCACTGGAGGGTATTGGCCCGGATGGCCAGGGCGGCGCGGCCCATTTTGTAGAATCCCCCCGCCGAGGACAGATGGGCGCCAAGATATATCATAGCAGGTTCTCCTTCGCAAAATCCAGCAGCATCTCCCGGTCATTGGGCAGCCGCTCCTCCACGACCTGGTCCAAAAGGGAGTTTAGAATTTTCCCCACCAGGGGACCGGACAGGCCAATTGCAATCAAGTCGTTTCCCTTTACAGCCAGCTGCCGCAGGGAGAAGCAGTGTTCCTCCGCCAGCACCAGATCCAGCAGCGCCTCCCACTGGTCCAGCAGCTGCTGGCGGGTGCGGAAGGCGGGCGCCTGGGCCAGGTTATCCGCCCGCTTCACGTCCAGCAGCAGGCGCAGCTGCTCCTCCCCCAGCTGCCGCAGGCGGCGCAGCACCATCCGCTGGCTGAGGGGCATCTCACAGTCGTGGCGCTCCACCAGGTTCAGAATGGTCCGCTTGCTATGGGTATCAAACCGCAGCCGGTCCAGGATCGCCTCCGCCTTGGCCGCGCTGACGCGCCAGTGGCCGTAAAAGTGGCCCTGTCCGTTTTCATCCAGGGAGAAGGTGTCCGGCTTCCCCAGATCATGGAGCAGCAGAGTATAGCGCAATATAGGCTGGGCGGGGGCGGCACCCACCGCCCGGGCCGTGTGCTCCCACACGTCGTAGCAGTGATAGCGGCTGCGCTGGTCAAAGCCCACACAGGGCAGGACCTCCGGCAGAAATACCCCCAGTACCTCCGGGTAGTCCAGCAGCACATGCTCCACGTCCCCGCCGCAGAGAAGGCCCGTCAATTCCTCCCGCAGCCGCTCCGGGGCAATTCCGGCCAGAAGTCCCTTCCGGCGGCGCAAAGCCCGGTCTGTCCCCGTCTCCACAGAAAAGCCCAGCTTGGACGCAAAGCGCAGGCAGCGCATGATCCGCAGTCCGTCCTCCTCAAGCCGCCGCTCCGGCTCCCCCACCGCCCGCAGCACTCCCGCAGCCAGATCCCCACGGCCTCCATAGGGGTCCGCCAGGCGGCCCCGCAGGTCCATAGCCATGGCGTTCACCGTAAAGTCCCGGCGGGCCAGGTCCTCCTCCAGAGAGGCGGTAAACTCCACATGGTCCGGATGGCGGTTATCCAGATAGTCCCCGTCCCGGCGGTAGGTGGTGATCTCCACGCCCCGTCCGCCCCCCACGGTCACTGTCCCATGCTGAAGGCCCGTGGGCAGCGCTGCGGGGGCAAAGATGTCCATGACGGCCTCCGGCAGGGCATTGGTGGTTACATCCCAGTCCGTGGGGTCCCGGCCCAGCAGCAAATCCCGCACCGCTCCCCCCACGCACCAGGCCTCATAGCCCGCCGCCTCCAGCCTGCGCAGAATATCCTCCACATGCTTCGGTATCTTTGACACCGCCCTTACCTCTCTTATCTTAAAGTAATCCCCGCTCCCATGGCTATTTTTCGTGAAAAACAGACAGACTATGAGCGGAAATACAGGTTGCGTAAAAATAGCAGATATAGTATAATATAACTCCGCGAAAAATGCAAATACCGGCTTTCGCCGTTTGGGAAGGAACGTTTTCCATGACCCATATTGAAACCAAGATCCAACAGTATATGACGCCCGGCCGCCGGGTCCATCTCTCCGGCATTGGAGGCGTCTCCATGTGCCCTCTGGCGGAGGTGCTCCACGGCATGGGACTTACGGTCCAGGGCAGCGACATGACCGACAGCCCCACGGTGGAGCATCTGCGTTCCCTGGGCATCCCTGTCACCGTGGGCCATACCGCCCAGGACATCGCGGGGGCTGAGTTCCTCATCCGCTCCGCCGCCATCCACGACGACAACCCGGAGATCGCCGCGGCCCGCAGCCAGGGGGTGCCGGTATTTGAGCGGGCGGAGGCCTGGGGCGCCATTATGCAGCACTACGAAAACGCCGTGTGCATCTCCGGCACCCACGGAAAAACCACCACCACATCCATGCTGGCGTGGCTGATGGAGGATTCCGGGCTGAACCCCAGTTTCATGATTGGCGGCATTGCCCGCAATCTCGGACGCGGGGGCCGTTTTACGGATTCCGATTTTTCCGTGCTGGAGGGGGACGAGTACGACACGGCGTTTTTCGACAAGCGTTCCAAATTCCTGCACTACCTCCCGGAACTGGTGGTCATCAACAACATTGAATTTGATCACGCGGATATTTACAATTCCCTGGAGGAAATCAAACTGAGCTTCCGCCGGCTGACCCAGATCATCCCCCGCAACGGCCTGGCCCTGGTCAACGCGGACGATCCCAACTGCCTGGACGTGGTTAAGGGGGCCCCGTGCCCCGTCAAGACGGTGGGCTTTTCCGACTCTTCCAATATCCGCATCCTGGATGTGGAGACCTCCACGGACGGCAGCCATTTCACACTGGAAGGAACCCGGTACTACGTACCGATGATTGGAGAGTTCAACATCCGCAACGCCGCCATGGCAATTGCAGCCGCACAATTTGCGGGACTGAACGTCAAGCAGCTGGCGGATTCCATGAGCCGCTTTGAAGGCGTGGCCCGCCGCCAGGAAGTCAAGGGGGTAGTCAACGGCATTTCCGTAGTGGACGACTTCGCCCATCATCCAACAGCCATCAAACAGGCCATCCTGGGCCTACGCCAGCGCTATCCGGAATCACGCATCTGGGCCATTTTCGAACCGCGCTCCAACACCACACGCAGAAATATCTTCCAGAATGAACTGGCGTTGTCCCTCGCTACGGCGGATTTCCCTGTGGTAGCCGCCGTGGATCATCCGGACAAGGTGGCTCTGGAGGAACGCCTGGACCTCACCAAACTTTCCAACGACCTTTCCGCGCTGGGCAAGGACGCTCTGATTGGCGGCCATGCCCAGGAAATCGTCTCTGCCGTCTGCAAGAAAGCCCAGCCGGGAGACGTTATTCTGGTAATGAGCAACGGCGGTTTTGAAGGCATTCACGCCAAATTGCTGGAAGCACTGAACGCCTGACCCTTCTTCATACATCCACTTCCAATGAAAAACGCATCCACCATCACCGCCTTCATCATCAGCTTCCTGGTCGTAGGCAGCC
>USMP01000086.1 GCA_900555795.1 uncultured Eubacteriales bacterium | reverse complement strand
GCCGCGCCGTATGATTACCCCCAGAGGGCCGACAGCATCGGCACCACCTGTTTTTTCCGGCTCATGACCCCGGGCAGAAACGCCTCGTGGTCCTTCAGTTCCACGTTGAAAGCCTGGCGGAAGGTATCCTCGCCCCCCAGGCAGAGGATCTCGCTGCCCTCCAGCAGCACATCCGTCAGCATCAGCATCATCATGCTGTACCCGTGCTCCTGCCGGGTCTTCTCCATCAGTTCCAGAAACTCCGTCTTCCGCTTCAGCTGCCGGTCGGAGTCCACGCAGGTGATCTGGCTGATGCCAAAATCGTGGCCCGCGATGTGGAACTCCTTGAAGTCTGTAAACAGCAGCTGGTCAATGGGCTTGTCCACCGGGGCGGAGGCGGAGAAGATCTCCTGCCCCAACTCGTCCAGGGAGATGCCGGCGATGTGGACCATCCTGCCGGTCCCGGGGCGTACTGGTGGGGGACTTAAACATAACCGTGTCGGAGACAATGGCCGCCGCCATCAGCCCCGCCAGCTTGGCCGAGGGCATCAGCCCCCGCTCCTGGTACATGCGGGCCACAATGGTGGTGGTGCTGCCCACGGGCTCATTGCGAAAGTAGATGGGATTGGCGGTCTGGATGTCCGCCAGGCGGTGGTGGTCGATGATCTCCAGCACCTCCGCCTGGTCCAGCCCGGGCACCGACTGGGCCGCCTCGTTGTGGTCCACCAGCACCACCCGCTTGCGCCGGGGGCGGATCAGATGGTACCGGGACAGGGTGCCCACCACCCGCTCCTGGTCGTCCAGGATGGGATAGCTGCGGTAGCGGCTCTGGAGCACCACCTCCCGCACGTCGTCAATATAGTCGTCCTGGTGGAAATACTGCAGCTGCTCCTTCCGGGCCACCCGGCTGACGGGAATGGCCTGGAAAATGCGGCGGACGGCGCGGTAGCTGTCATAGGGGGTGGAGAGGATGCAGGTGTGCTTCGCCAGTTCCCGGATATCCTCCGGCAGTTCCGCCTGGCAGAGAATCACGCAGTTTACGCCGAACTCCACGGCCCGGCGCAGCATCTCCGGCTGGTTGCCGCAGATAAGAATCGTCTCCTTCTCCCGGTAGGGGGGCAGTTCCGTGCCCTGGGGCAGAGCCAGCACCACCTCCCCGGAGATGGTGTTCACCATCTCCTCCGTCTCGCTGAGCATCTGCCCCTCCAGCACGCTGAGCACATTGAAGATCGGCACCTCCCGCAGGGTGGGGTCGGCCACGGTCTGCATATCGTAGGCGGCAATATCCCCGGCGGTGAGCATACCCCGCAGGTGTCCCTCGTCGTCGGTAACAGGGATGGCGGAGATATGGTGATCCTCCTCCATGGCCGCCCAGGCCCGGCCCACCGTCACCGCCTCGTGGAGGATGGGTGGCGTGTCATAGGCAAGGTCCAGCACCTGGGTGCGCATATTTTTAATATACAGCGGCGGCTCAAAGCCGAACCGGCCCAGGATCATCCGGGTCTCGTCGCTGAGGTGGCCCAGACGGGCGGCCACGTACTCCCGGTCCCCCACGGCATTGCGCAGGGCGGCGTAGGCCATGGCGGAGACGATGGAATCGGTATCCGGGTTGCGGTGCCCGGTGACATAGATCTGATCCATGTAAAAATCCACTCCTTTTGGGTGCGTTACAGGGTAGTATGTACCGCTCCCCGGAAATTATCGGCCAGGGACCGGCAGTAGGACTCTGCGTCAAAGGCCTCCAGCACGCTGTCCTTTCTCAGATAGAGGGGGTGGTGGGGATGGCCGCCGTACTTGCTGCGGCGGCCCGCCGTCACCCACCGGGCGCCCCGGCGGCGGCCGATGTCAATCATATCCGCCACGCAGCCGGCCAAATAGTCCCGCTGCCTGATCACCGTGCCCCAGGCGCACCACACCGTGGGCGCGGGGGAGAGGGAGAGAACGTAGTCAAAGGCGGCCATGTTCTCCCGGTGGAGGTCCCGGTTCAGCGTCCGCTCCATGTCCGCCGGCCGGGTGGCCCGCTGGGCGTAGACGTTAAACATGATAAAGCTGTCAAAGCCGTTGCCGCCGGCCACCCGCTCCACGCTCTTGAGGGTGGGGTCCAGGTCGCCGGGGGCGGCGGTGGAGGGGTTGACACCCACGCAGATCAGGGGTCGGGCCCCCCGGGTACCCAGGATATACCGGTACTCGGTGTAACGGTTGGGCACATAGAGCCAGCGGGCCGCGTCATAGTCCGGCGAAGGCTCCTGCGCCTGGTCCAGGGCGCGGTGAAAGGGCAGAATATCCATCTGATCAGTGGGGTGGGCGGGAATGTGCACGGGCGGGGGCCTCCTTTCCGCGGGGCATCCCGGATTTTGGGCCGCCCCTGTGTGTTTCAGTGTACCACACCGCCGACGGCGGTTGCAACCGAAAATGCCGAAAAAGGGGCCGCCGGCGGAAGGAAATCTTCCGCCGGCGGCGTTTTTTCTCTGGGATCAGGCGGCGCGGTAGTTGTTGATGCGCCAGACAATGGCGGCAAACTCGCTGCGGACGATGGAATTGACGCCGTAGTACTTATAGGTGCCGTCCGCAAGCTTATTGCCGGTGACGATACCCGCCTCGTAGAGGGCCAGCACATACTCGTTGTTGCTGTCGGTAAAGGGGGACCGGGTCAGGGTGGACTTGGGCAGCTTCAGGGCCTCGCCGGCGGGACGGAAGGTGCCGTCCTCAAAGCCGTTGATCACGCCGGCGGTGGCCAGGTCCGTCACATAGGTGTAATACCACTGGGTGCTGGTGACATCAGGGAAGGTTTTGACCGGCACGACGGGGGTGGGGGTGGTGGCGGTGACAGTGATCTTCACGGTGCCTGTAACCTTGCTGTTATTGAGATCATAGGCGGTGAAATCCACGCTCACCTGGCCGGACTGGCCGGAGCGGGGCACGTACGTCAGATTGTTGACGCTGAGGGTGGTGCCGGAGGTGTAGAACTTGTCGGCAGCGGTGACGGGGGTGCCGCGGCCGTTGACATAGTTATAGTACAGGGTCCCCGTGGTGGGAGGCGTGAAGGACACGGAGGTGATGGCCTCGCCGCTGGCGGTGCCCAGCAGGGTGCGGAAATCGCTGGCCCGGAAGTTGACGCCGGTGGAGGCGGCGGTATACGTCACCGTCAGATCCCCCCGGACAAAGTCGATCTCACCCACATACAGCAGTTCCCCCTTGCTGTCATAGGCCACATAGGAGGCGCTGTCCGTCAGGGCGGTGCCGGCCACATAGGTCAGATCGTCAATCTCGTTTTCGCGGGTATTGCTGTAATAGAAGATGTAGTCGGTGCGATTGGATTCCTTCAGCGCCTGGCTCTTCTTGCTGTCGGTGTAGTTCACGTACAGCCTGCCGGAGTCGGGCAGTTCCAGCAGCTGGATGTAGAAGCCGCTGCCCTTGCTGTCGGTGGCGTCCCGGTAGACAGAGAGGAAGTCGTCCCCCTCCAGCTGCACCGCGCCGCCGGATGTCACCTGATAGGATACCTCCTCCACATCGCCGTCGCTGATAAAGAGGTAGACGGTGCCGTCCAGATAGACGGACTTGCCCCGGTTGTTCTCGCCGTAGGCCTCAAAGGGCAGGGTGACATAACCGGTGAACTTGCCGGCGGGCACGAAGGTCAGGTCAATCTCGTCCTGACGGCTGCCAGCCTCATAGTAGAAGGGGTCGTCCGCCTTCACCCGGGTGCCGGGGCGGGAGGGGGAGGAGTAGCCGTAGTAGAGCACGCCGGTGCTGGTGCCGGGCAGGCTGGTAAAGGAGATGCGGGTCAGCTGCCCCTTATCATAGTTGTCCAGCCAGAAGTCGCTGAAGTCCTCCTCGTCGAAGGAGATGGGCTCGCCCTTGACGCCGGTGTAGAGCAGATCCATCTCCCCCAGGGTGCGCTCCACCGTGAAGGTGAGCACGCCGGGGAACTCCTTGCCCTTGGTGTCATAGGCGGTGAAATTAATGGTATACATGCCGGTGTGATCCTCGTCGGGGGTAAAGGACAGATCCCCCAGGTACCGGGAATTGTCCTCGTCAAAGCTGTACTCCCGGCCCGCGGTGCAGTCCAGTTCGCCCACCTTGCTGTCGGGCTTCTCGTCAAAGACCACATAGTCGGGATAGGCGGAGGAGGCGGCGTACACCGCGTCGTAGATCTGGTCGTACACCGAGACGGAGTTGCGGGACGTGGTGTCCTCCAGGACATAGTCCTTGTCCTCCGTGCTGACGGAGGCGTGGGCGCTGACCAGTTCCCGGACCAGGACGGACACGGTGCAGGTGGCGTTGACGGAATTGCCGCCGGAACTGCTCTTGGCGGTGGCCATCATCACGCAGGTGTAGGTGTAGTCGTCCTCCTCCTTGGTCACGGAGGCGGGCAGGGTGTAGCTGGAGCCGCTGCCCACCATCTCCCCGCCGTAGAACCAGGCGTAGGTAATGGTGTAGTCGTCGGTGATGTCCACGTTGCCGATGGTCAGCGTCACATCCCCCACGGAGAGCTTGGCCTCCTCGTCGCCCACGGCGGCGTAGACCTCCATCCGCCGGGGCAGGGACACGGTGACGGAGCTGTAGTCCACAGCCAGGCACTTCACGCACCGGCCGTTTTCAAACTCGTGGGCCTCACGGGAGTTGCTGTAGCTGTCGTAGGGGCACTTGGCGGTGTGGGTCTTGCCGTCGCCGTTGTCGGTATAGACGGCGTCGTGGTTATTCTTGTTCACCGGCGTCTCCACCAGGCTGGTCTTGCCGCAGGCCTTGCAGACGCACTTGTCCACGCCGGTCTCGTGGCAGGTGGCCGCCGCCACGGTGGTCCAGGTGCAGTTGGCGGAGCCGCACTCCGGGCACTTGGACGAGGCCGCCAGGGCCTCGGGAACCAGGGACACCATCAGGGCCAGGGCCAGCACCGCACCCAGCAGCCGGCGCATACGCATTCTTTTCATTTGCATTTCCTCCTCCAGGATGATTTTCCCCGGGAGCCAACCTCCGGGGCACAGGGGTTCCAGTGTGGTCATTATAGCACAAGCCCTGGAAAAAAGCTGTAACAAATTATGATACAATCCTTAAATTTTCCTAAGGGCCGGCCCGGCGGGACCTCTTGCCCCTATGGACGCAGGGGACGGGGAAAAAGTTCCCGGCAGGGCCGGATTGACAAGGGGTTTTTCCACATTTATAATGAAGCCGACCGGCGCGCCCCATCGGGCCGGCTCTCTCCATCAATCTTATTCAAAGGAAAGGGAGGAACCCCTATGCGCGGTATCCCATCATCCGTCACCAGCATTCGCAAGAAGGTCTTTACCGAGGTGGCCCGTCTGGCCTACGACGGGGACTACGCACGGATGGAGCAGCTGCCCTATGTCATCGTGCCCGGCGAGGAGGCCCGGTATCGGGAATCTATTTTCCTGGAACGGGCCATCGCCGGGGAGCGGGTCCGGCTGGCCATGGGCCTGCCCCTGCGGCCAATTGACCAGCCCACCGTGCTCAGCGAGGGCATTGCGGAGAGCGCCATCGCCGAAAAATACTACGACCCGCCCCTCATCAATATCATAGGCTACGCCTGCCACGCCTGTCCCACCAAGCAGTACCGCGTCACGGAGTACTGCCAGGGGTGTCTGGCCCAGTCCTGCCGCCAGGTCTGCCCCAAGGACGCGATCCATATGGTCAACAACAAATGCTTCATCCGCCAGGACCAGTGCATCAAATGCGGAAAATGCGCCGACGCCTGCAACTACAGCGCCATTATTAAGCTGGAGCGGCCCTGCCAGAAGGCCTGCGGCATGGACGCCATCCACTCCGACGAGCACGGCCGGGCCAAAATTGACTACGACAAATGTGTCTCCTGCGGCATGTGCCTTGTCAGCTGCCCCTTCGGCGCCATTGTGGACAAGGGCCAGATCTTCCAGCTGATCCACGCCATCAAGCGGGGGGACCGGGTCATCGCCATTATAGCCCCCTCCTTTCCGGGCCAGTTTGGCCCGGAGGCCACGCCGGAGCGGCTTACCGCCGCCATGCGCCGCCTGGGCTTCGCCGGGGTGGCGGAGGTGGCGGTGGGGGCGGACCTGTGCGCCATTGAGGAGGCCAAGGACTTCCTTGAGAAGGTGCCCGCCCAGCAGCCCTTCATGGCCACCTCCTGCTGTCCCGCCTGGTCCGTCATGGCAAAAAAGCTGTTTCCCCAGTTCAAGGACTATATTTCCATGGCCCTGACCCCCATGGT
>USMP01000085.1 GCA_900555795.1 uncultured Eubacteriales bacterium | reverse complement strand
CCGCAGATTTTAACCTCCGGTGGAGTAGAAGCCCCCTACATCCACCCCCAGATCGCAGGTATACTCCCAGCATACGACATCGCCGTCCTGGAGCTGATAGCGGCTGCAGCCGTAGTTTGGGAACCAGTCGTTGACCTTGTACATCCAGCCGGACAACTCCCCGCAGTCGAACTCGTACAGATTGTGGATGCCCTCAATATAGGCGCTGTTATAAATCGGCGTGTTCTCAAACTCCATGTGGATGCCCTGCTGCTTGCAGGTCCGCTGGAGCACGTTGAATACGCTTTCCCCTTCGTAAAAGGTCACTTCCGTGGGGTTCAGAATCCAGCCGTCCTCCGGCACCAGTTCAATTTTCTCCGGATCCAGCCAGTCCATGTGGTCCAGGATGGTGGCGCAGGAGATGGAGAGGGTACAGGTGTAGGCTGCGTCGGAAATGGCTGCGTCCTGGGGCTCCACCGGGAGCGGCTTCCCCTCCGGCACCGGGTCGGTCAGGTACTGGTCCTTGCCGGTATTGGGGTCGATCACCATGCCCTGAGACTGGGAGTAATCCTTGTCGCCGGCCTCTACGCCGGGGGATGAGGTTCCGGCGATTTCAGCAGCCGCGTCAATTTTTTCCTGTGCGCTCATGCCGCCCCCGGCTCCGCCCGGGCGGCTCTCAATGCCGGCCTTTTCGGGGGCAGCCGGCATATCCCCCTTCCCGGATGATGCTGTTTCCACCGGCTTTTCAGAATCCACCGGCGGCGTTTCCAAATCCGGCGCTGTGTCGGCCGCGCCCTGGGGTTCTGTTTTCGGGAGCGCCGGGGTCGCCGCCGGGGTGCTGCCGCCCTCCACGCTCCAGCCCTGCATGCCCGGCGCGCCCCCTCCATACCAGAACGCGCCGGCAAGGATTACCGCAAAAAGCACCGGGACAAGAATCTTCCATGTATGCTTCTTCCACCACATATCTCAGCGCCCCCCTTACAGCAGGTTGGCCTCCGTCAGCAGGTTGCAGAGCATCTGCGCAATCTCACAGCGCAGAATGGCATCATTGGGACGGATATTTAAATCGCTTTGGCTGAGAATATCCCGATTGTAGCAAAAAGCCAGGCTGGGACGCGCCCACTCGGCAGCGGTCACATAGTCGCCAAACTGAGCCAGCGTATCACGAATGCCGCCAGCCTCCATTGCCGTGTCCATACCGCAGAGCAGGGCGGCCCGGCACACCAGTGCGGCGGCTTCCTGACGGGTAATGGTGCTGTTGGGGTCAAAGATACCGTTGCCGCGACCGTTGATAATCCCATAGCTGGATGCCGTCCCGATGTATCCGGCATACCAGGCTGTAGCGGCTATATCCGTAAAGTCAGCGGTGGTTTTCGGGGTCAGGCCCAACGCCCGCACCACGATGGCGGAAAACTCCGCGCGGGTCATAGTGGCGTTTGGATCAAAAAGGCCGTTTCCTTTACCGTCGATCATACCCCGCGCCGCCAGCGCCTCAATGGCGGCCTGGTTTTTGTGGGCGCTGGCGCCGGAGATATCCGAAAAGGTCTTGCCGGGTGTGACTACCGGCATGGCCTGCACGGCAGGGTCCCTGCCCGGCAGCCCTTTGTCGGGGGTGTCCCCGCTCCCGCTTTCGGGGATGGCCGCCGCGTCACCCATGCGGTAGAGGCTGTTGTTGCCCTGCCGGAGCCGCTGGACCGCCACCAGACCATAGAAGCCCTGCTCGGACGCCATCTGGTTGGAGCCGGAGCCGTTGGCCGTATGCAGGAAGCCACTGCCGGGCAGATAGAAGGACATCAGATTATCCAGAAGGGTGTTCCCGTTTTTGACAAAACGGGGATCCTCCAGGGATATGCCCAGTTCGCACAGGGCCACGATGATCTGCACGCAGCTTTCGGAGTTGGCCGTCCCCCAGGAGGAGAAGCCGCCGGAGGCATTCTGCTTTTCGCTCATGCAGGCCAGCGCCTCCTCTGTGGCCTTTGCCACCGCGCTCTGATCCTGATACTTGGCCAGGGCCTGGAGGGCCATGCCGGTGATATCCGGATCAGAACTGCTGTCGCCGGAGGAAGCCGCCGCCGTACCGCCAAAGAGCGACCAGCCGCCGTCTTCAAGCTGGCACTCCAGAATGCGGTCAATATACATCTGCCGGGTGGCCTGGGTTTTTGCCGCCGGGTTTTCCGGCATGGGATAGTTCCGGCTGTCCAGGGCGATGAGCGCCCAGATAGGGCCGTTGAGCCCCTGCCAGATGGTCTTGTCGTAATCGCCAAGGGGCTTTGTCAGATCATAGCCCGCCACATCCCGGGCATCCCTGCCAATGGAAGAGAGGGCCACGATGACACGGGAATACTCGGTATACTTTTTCTCGTGGAGTACGCCGCCGCAGGCCTTCACATATTCCTCCACGGTGGCGTAGTAGTCCTGATAGTACGCCTGCGGAACAGGGTACCCGCTGCGGGCCAGGCCGAGCACGGCCCACTCGCCGCCGATGGAGCCTACCTGGGGGCTTTTGACGGTATCATACATATACCGCCCGGTGTCGGCGATGGCCTGCGCCAGCGTGTCTTCGGACACGGCGGCATACGCGGGAACGCTCAGGTGCAGCAGCAGCAAAAGCGCCAGCAGCAGCGGCATTTTCCGATTTTTCACCTGTTTCATGTAAAATTCCTCCCTGTGTTTCCATATTCTTTTTGCCATGCAAAAACCATGGCAAAGCTTGATTTTGCTGCCCGCGCCGCGGGAAGCGGTCCTGTCGTTCAAGTGCGTGAGCGATCCCGGCCCGCGTGGACGGGAGCTTCATCCGCCGGACTGCTTTGCAATATCGGGGTGGGCTGGGGCACCTTTGGGCCGCCCTGCAGCGGCAGGCCCGCCAGAGCCAGCGCTACGCCCCACCCGCCGAAACGGGCAGCGATGTAAGTGCCGCCGGGAACCTCCCGCTCATAGGGCGTCCGCCCCCATTCATGGGCATGCCCGCGCACGTAGTCCAGCAGCTGGGCCTCGGTATCTGCCTGATGCGCCTCCCCCCACTCTGCGTCACGGGCGGCGCGCGCCATTTTTTCCGCCTGGGCGGCCGCGGACCGCGCCTGCCGTGCCCGCAGACGCTCCGCTTTTTGGACTCTGCGCTCCTGCTGAAACAGCCGGGCCTGACGCCTGAATTCTTCCTTATAGATTTGCCGGTTGGTCAGCACGGGCTGCATGCCAGGCTCCCGCAGGCCAGCCGCGGCAACAACTTTTTCCCTCCCAACCGGGCGGCGATGTATGCTCCGCCGATCAGCTCGCCGGCGTTTGGTGTGTGCCCCAGGCACTTGGCGGCCTGCCGCACATATGTCAGCAGGGATTCCTCGCTGTCGGTCCCATGATCCACGGCGAACTGTGCATTTTGCCGGTCCAGCGCCTCCCTGGTACGCATCCCTACCTTTCTGTTGAACCATTCATCGCCGCGAAAATACGGCTGCTTCTTCTTTTTGCTCAACGCCGCCGCCTCCCAAAACAGGGTACCGCACACCGGTAGGGGTTTCTCTGCGGTTTCATAAAAAACAAAAGCGGATGCAGCGCATCCGCTAATGAAGCAATAAAAAGGCGGCAGTTATACACCGCCGCCTTTTCCTGGCCAAAGAAACAAACCACAGGAGTCTACACCCCCGGTGATCGCCCTTTGTAGGTCTTCTGACTCGTATGTCCCGGCGGTTTCCCGCCATCGCGCGCCCTCCGCCTTCCCAGCTAAGCCATTACAGCCGCCAGTGACCTGCTTTCGCAGAAAGAGAACGCGCTCCATACTTACAGCTACTGAATCCGGCGCCACAAATGAAGCGGCGCCCGAAACGTGTCCATGATTTTCACATGATTCCCTTGTTCAGCCGAACAAGAATGCGTGTCCAGTCCCCATGGGGAGACCGGGTCGCGCATTTGCCACAAAAGCCGGAGCAAATATAAAATTGTGATCGTACCAATTGCACAATTTCCACCGTTCCATTTTATCATAACGCATTTCCCAATAAAGTCAATTGTTTTTTAAAAAAATTTTTGCCGCAAAAAATTTGGTCAAAACCTGTGGACATTTTTGAAACTCCGTGATATGCTACAGGCGTACAGACAGGGTAAATCCACCCACCGGGCGGCAGGCCGCCCCTACAAGACAAGTGAATCAGTCATACGGATCATGTGGTCGTTTGCTGTAAAGGCCCCCCGGGGTCAGGCGACGATTTTGAGAGGAAAGGGCTAACCAAAGCCCGCGCGACCGGCACTGTGAGTGTGAGGCCGTACCGAAGCGGTGGAAACATCGCCTGGACGAAAGTCCGCCATTGTAGGGCATTTCCCTATGAGAAGGTAGGATACGGACGGGGGAGAGAAATCTCCCGGAACACGAGTCAGGAGAATTACATGATTTTGACTACTCTACAGCGGGCGAGTTCTCCGACGGGTATATGACGGCTGATCTGGCGCAGTTGCGCGGGTCGGTGTATTTTGTTCGCTGATTTTTGCGTTTTGCGCAGGGATCAGCATTTTTTGTTCGCTGATTTCTGTTGTCAGAAATTGGCGGTTTTTTTGTCCGCTTGCGGAGAGCGGCGCCTGAAGCGGTACCAGCCGCGCACAATTTGGCCGCTGGGGCAACCCAGGGCACCCTTGTTACTCCCAAACCGGGATTCAGATAATCAAACATTAAGGAGGAAGAAGGCATATGAAAAAACGGATACTCAGCCTGCTCCTGGTCTTCACGATGCTCCTTGGCATGGTGCCAGGCGTGACGACGGCGGAGGCCGCCGGGGACCGTGTCCATGTAATTGTGGAGAACACCACATTTACGCCGGATAACGCAGAGGAACTCGGTGCAACTTGGGAGGAGACCTTCTGGCAGGGCACACTGGTGGACACATGGGTTGCCATTGATGAAAGTTCCACCATGATGGGCTGCGTCGTTACGGCGCT
Organism: uncultured Eubacteriales bacterium; assembly: GCA_900555795.1. Classification (GTDB taxonomy): domain Bacteria; phylum Bacillota; class Clostridia; order Oscillospirales; family Oscillospiraceae; genus Pelethomonas. The sequence continues at coordinate 1,332 of USMP01000085.1, read as the reverse complement.
GGAAGCTGAGGGCTACACCCAAACCGGCGCGGAGAACAATTACATCTCCGACATAAATGGTCTGGGAGAGTTTGATGGCGGCTATATGAGCGGCTGGATGGGGACCCTCAACGACTGGTTCACCAATCAAGGCTTCGGCGCGTATACCGTTGCGGACGGTACTCTGGAAGCCGGAGATGAGATCCGCATCATGTATACCACCGCCTATGGCGATGATCTCGGCGGCAGCTGGGGTAACAGTGACACCACCGTGAAGGAACTGACCTTCAGTGAAGGTGAACTGGACCCCGCTTTTGACAAGGATACGCATGCGTACACGCTGACAATTCCCGACGGTACGGCGAGTGTGGTCGTGACGCCCACGGCCAGCAACAAGAACTACCAGGTGCGCACCAGAATTGGCGACACCGTGTATAAGCGCACGGCGGATGTCCCCGTGGCCGACGGCACGGAGATCATCGTCGAGTGCAACTGGCCCGGCTCCCTCAGTATGAATGAAGGAGGCGAGCACCAGACCTACACCATCACCGTGGCGGCCAATACACCGTCCCACGATGTACACACATTGGTTCAGGTGGAGGCGGTGGCCGCCACCTGCACGGAGAAGGGAACCCTGGAGCACTGGCACTGCAGCGGCTGCGGCAAGAACTTCGCGGATGCGGACGGAGCGGAGGAACTGGCCACCGTGGAGACCGCCATCGACCCCGACAACCACACCGGCGTAGCCACTGAGTGGAGCAAGGACGCGACGGGCCACTGGCACGTCTGCTCCGCCTGCCAGGCACAGGTGGACAAGGCCTCCCATAACCCTGGACCGGCGGCCACGGAGACCACGCCCCAGATTTGTACGGTTTGCGAATATGTGATCGATCCGGCCACCGGCCATGTGGAGCACACCGCCGACACCACCTGGCACAGCGATGAAACGCACCACTGGCACCTCTGCACCGGCTGCGGCGAGGAGATGGACAAAGCGCCCCACACCGGCGGCAAGGCCACCCATGAGGAACTGGCTGTCTGCGAGATCTGCGGCCGCTGCTACGGTGAACTGGAGAAGTACATCATCACCGCCCACGCCGGGGAAGGCGGGCGGATCAGTCCCTCCGGCCGCGTGGAGGTGGAGCCCGGCGAGGATCAAAGATTTGATATTATACCCAGAAGCGGGTACGAGATTGAGGAGGTCTGGGTAGACGATGAGCCCATGGGCGCCATCGACACGTACCGCTTCCGCGATGTGGACGACGATCACAGCATTGACGTCACCTTTGCCAGCGCCGCCGATCTGCCGGACTATGGCCGGGTGGTTGGCGAGGTCTATGTCAGTGTGGAGAA
>USMP01000084.1 GCA_900555795.1 uncultured Eubacteriales bacterium | reverse complement strand
CGGGCCAGCAGTTCAGACAGCTGCGCCCGCTCTGCCGGGGGGCAGAGTAGCCCCGCCGTCTGCAGACGGCCCTTCATGGGCCGCAGCGTGGGAACCAGCCGCGTCCTGGGCAGGGGCTTTACCCAGCAGTTGCCTGCCAGAAGGCTCAGTTCCAGCCGGCAGTCCGGCGCGACGGTGACGCTGACGCCGTCCCCCCGCAGCACCCGCCGGCCGCCCCTGTCCGCCTCCAGAGAGTCGGTGTACAGCTGGAGGGCGGCCTTGGCCCGCAGGCCCAGGTCCGCGGGGGAGGCGCGCCGGTTCTCCGACCGGAGCAGCTGGAAAAAGCGCTCACCCAGTTCCTCCGCCTCCGCCAGATCCGCTGTATCTACAAAGATCCCCTGGCAGGAGGAGCAAAGCAGCTGCCGTGTCAGGCAAATGTGCCGGGCCAGGGCCGCCAGATCCTCCTGGGTAGCGTCAGGGACGGCATAGGCGAAGCTCAGCTTGTGTCCCCAGGAAATAATCTGGGTATCCGGCTGGGCCAGCTGCCGGGCGGAGCGCACCGCCTCATCCCCGCCCCAGACCACCACCGCGTCGGCGGCCCGGGCAAAGACCTCCAGAGAGGCGAGATCTGTGGAGGGGGTGTCAAAGACGTAGATAAAATCCGCCAGCCTGGGTTCGATTCGGGTCAGTTCCTCCAACAGCAGCAGGGACACCCCACGGTCCGCGGCGGGCAGCTTGAGAATGTTGATGTTTCCCGCCAGCAGGCCCTCCACCACGCTGTAGGCCGGCAGGCCGTCCACGTTGCCGGCGGCAATGTGCAGCAGGACCCCCAGGCCGCGCCTCTGACGGTGGATGGGGGCAAAAGGCGGATGGGGCAGGTCCGTCGGGGCGTCTCCCAACTCCACGGTCAGCTTGCGCTCCAGGCTCTCCCTGGTGAACAGGCGGAGGGCGGCGGCAAATTGGCTCTCCTCCACGCCCAGGGCGGCCAGCAGGGGCCGCAGCACCGGGTCATAGTCCCCCCGGGCCATCCGGCTTGCCAGAGCCTCGCAGGCGGCCACCACCGTCTCAGGAAGCAGGGGCGGGCCCGCCAGCGTTTCCAGGCAGGCTCCCGCCAGATTTCCCCGAAGCCGCTCCAGCTGGTCGTCGTCCCAGCGCTGTCCGTGAAATAAAATCATGGGACGATCCCTCCCTTTAAAAATTCCGCCGCGCCGGCGGCACAGGTGACGATATCCCGCAGTCCCGCCCGGCCCAGCAGCTCCAGATAGGGGCTGGGGATACCGCAGGGGCAGTCGCTGGCGTTATGAAGGACGCCCACGTCGTCGGTCAGGACGCTGAGAACAGGCATGCTCATGGCCATGGGGGTCAATAGATTCACAAGCCCCGCCGTGCCCTCCGGCAGCGGCCGGAGGGTGTCAATGTCCCGGATGATGACCCGGCTGTACACCGGCACGTGGAAGTGGTGGCAGGGGCAGGAGGTATAGAGGATGGGGTGCTCCACCGCACCAAAAAACTCCACGCAGTGCGCCTCGTCAATGCCCAGCACCGCCTCCGCCAGACGGTACAACTCCCCTTTCTCCACCTTCTGCCCCTCAAACTGCTTCCAGCCTCCCCCCATTGTCACCAGGGAGCCGGGGGCCGTCTGCAGGCGGATGCCCCGCTTCTCCATTTCACTGAGCAGCAGGTAGGTGTAGGCGGGAAAGCCGATGGTGCGGATGGGCGCGCTTCCCGAGGCCCGGCGGACCAGGTTTTCCAGCATCCCCTCCAAATCCAGCCGATACCCCCCGTCCCGCCACATCAGGGCGTAGGTCCGGCTGAGGGCGGGGGCGAAGTAGGTGAAGCCGTAGCCGGTTTTGGCGAAGGCGGTATGATTATGGTGGGTGGGCTGGTAGCCCAGAATAAAGTAGTGGCAGGGCCGGGGGGAGAGGAGATGGTGGTGGCGGGTCATGCGCAGGACCATGTCCAGCCCCCGCAGCAGACTCCCGGAGTCAAAGCCCATATGGCTTTTCACTCCGCCGGTGCCGGAGGAGGTGGCTCGGACGAGAAGCCGGCGCTCCGGCATGGACAGCAGCCGGTGGCGCTTAAAATAGGCCGTGGGTACCGGCGGCAGCGCGGAGAGGTCCCCGGCGGCCAGGGCGGCCGGGTCGAAGCCCTCCTGCTCCAGGATGCGGGCGTAATCGGGGCAGTTGGCGGCCTGATAGGCGGCGTTTTCCGCCATGGCGGCGGCAAAAATGGCCTCAGTCCCCGCCGTGTCGTAGGGGTCCGGCCACCGAAAGAGGCGGCTTGCCCGGGACATAAGCAATCCCTCCTTTGTATAGACATATGGTTCTTAAAGTCATTGTACCACACGGCGATGGGGCGCGTCCAGAGTGGTAATAGTTGACAAGGGGACCGGAACAAGGTAAAGTATAGCCTAGCTAGGAGGGGGAAAGCTGGTAAGGATCCCGATTTTTTTTATGGAGGTATAGCGTGTGAAGCCGGAAGAGCAGATGGAGCCGAAGGGCCGGGAGCAGGCTGTGACCGAGCCGGTGCTGGAGCGTCTGGGCGCCCAGGCGCTGGCCGAGGCGGACAAGGCGGAGGAGCGGCTGAAAGGCGGCTATTATATGCAGCTGGCCGAGGAGTCGCTGGAGAAGGGAACCGGCGGAAAAACAGATTTGGAGCAGGCGGTGGAGGCGGAGGTTGCCTCCCTGCAGCGGGCGTCCCAGCAGCTGGGCCTGGCGTTCCAGAAGACGTCGGGTCTGGCCAGCGAGTTGAGTGCCCGGCTGCGGGACACCCGCACCAGCCGGGATCGGAAGTGGTATCTGCTGAACCCGCCGGCAAACGCCGCCATTGACCTGGAGGAGAAGCGGCAGAAGCATTTTGCCCAGGGTATCAACCTCTATAAGCTGTTTTTGGTGTGCGTGGTGGGCAGCTTCGCCGGCGTAGTGGTGGAGATGCTGTGGTGTCTGGTGCGCTATGGCTATATCGAAAGCCGGGCGGGACTGGTGTACGGCCCCTTCAACCTGCTCTACGGGGCGGGGGCGGTGCTGATGACGCTGGCGCTGTACCGGTACCGCAACCAGGGGTACATTTGGTCCTTCCTGGGCGGAATGGTGGTGGGCAGCGTGGTGGAGTACGTCTGCTCCTGGGGGCAGGAGATGGTGTTCGGCTCCCGCTCCTGGGATTACAGCGCGCTGCCGCTGAACCTCAACGGCCGGATCTGCCTGCTGTACTCCGTGTTCTGGGGCGTGCTGGGCGTGCTGTGGATCAAGGATCTCTATCCCCGCATGGCCAAGTGGATTTTGAAGCTGCCAAATCGGTTCGGCAAGTGTCTGACATGGGTGCTGGTGGCCTTTATGGTGGTGAACGCCGCCGTCTCCTGTGTGGCGGTGTGGCGCTGGTCGGAGCGGGTTGCCGGCCAGAGCGCCCCCAGTTCCTTCTGGGAATTTGTGGATCAGCGGTTTCCGGATGAGCGGATGGAACGCATCTTCGCCAATATGCGGTTTGGAAAATAGGCATCAACGCCAGGGCGCCCGGGAAGTCACTTCCGGGCGCCCTGGGCATTTAAAAAGAGATAGGGCGGCTGGGCGGGGATGGAATGCGGGAGGTGGCCTGTGCAAAGTGACGAAAAAACGGGAATAATTTCCATATTCCGGCGCTATGGTTTTGGTTGACAGAGGGGAGAACAATATGTTACAATTTGGTTACAATTATGACAGAGTAAGGAAGTGATTGCATTGGCCCAGAATACGGAAGGCCTGATTTATAAAAATCATCCTCTCCGCCGTGTCGGCAATATGATCTACTACGGCTCCATGGCCGATCCCTTTATCATCCTCATGCAGGTGAAGGAAACCCGCAAGGAGAAGGATCTGGAGGTAGCCACCAAGGTTTCCGTGGAGCTCCAGCGCACCGCCCCGGACTGCAAGAGCCGGGACCGGGTGGTGAAAAAGAGCGAGAAGGACAGCCTTTACGCCGCTATGGACATTTCCGCCATCTGGCTGGAGCGGGCGCTGGCCGGTAAGTAAGCCGGCGGATCGGACAAAAGAGAGGTGTACGAATGAGGAAAGCTGTGAGCAAGAGCATTGTCCTGGCGGCGCTGGCCGCCCTGTTCCTGACCCTGACCGCCGCCGCCTCCGAATTGGGGATCGCCGTGGTGGAGACTGACTCCCTGCGCCTGCGCAGCGAGCCCTCTACCGAGGCGGCCACCGTTACATATCTGCTGGAGGGGACAAAGGTCTCCGTCAGTGAGGTACAGGAGGGGTGGTACCAGGTAAGCTACGGTGAGGTAACGGGCTATGTGGCGGCTGAATATGTCAGCTACACCCCCAATGAGGTGGTTGCTGTGTCCGGCAGCGCCGGGGAAGCCGCGGTAATCAACGCCAGTTCTGTCAACTTCCGCTCCGGCCCCTCTCTGGACCATCAGATTATTGCCGGGCTGAACAAGGGTGCCCAGGTGACGCTGCTGGAGGCCGGGGACGAATGGTGCCTGGTGTCCTGGAACGGCCTGACGGGCTATGTGAACCGGGACTTTGTCACCTCCGACGCACTGCCTCTGGAGTTGGAGGAAACCCGGGGAATCGTGACCGGCGACTGCGTCAATGTGCGGGACATCCCCTCCACGGAGGGCGGCATTGTCACGAAGGTCTACGCCGGCAACATTGTAGAACTGCTGGGCCTGGAGAACGGCTGGTACAGCGTCTCTGTGAACGGCGCGGTGGGCTTTATCTGTGCCGACTATCTCCGGGAGTACAGCGGCAGCACCTCCAGCGCCATCGGTGAGGAGGTGGCGGCCCTGGCCCTGAGTTATCTGGGAACCCCCTATGCCTATGGCGGGGCCTCCGCCAAGGGGTTTGACTGCTCCGGCTTTACGATGTATGTGTTCAGCCAGTTCGGCTATAGCCTACCCCATTCTGCCACCTCCCAGTGGAACGATTCGGGAGAGTATGTGGAGCGGTCCGACCTGCAGCCCGGCGATCTGGTGCTCTTCTGTGACCCCTCCCGCAGCAATGGCAAGGCCTGCTCCCATGTGGGCATCTATATCGGAAACGACGAGTTCGTACACGCCTCCTCCGGCTCCAGCGGCAAATATGTGCGCATCAGCAGTCTGACGGAGGACTATTATAATGGCTACTATAAGGGCGCAAAGCGCCTGGGGTAGCTGGAAGGATGAAGAGGCCTGCCGCATATGTGGCAGGCCTCTTTTGCCCAGAGGGCCGCGGATGAAATCCGCGGCCCTCTTTCTATGTATGCGGTTATGCCCGCTTCAGCAGGGCCAGGCCGATGGGGTAGGGCCCGGTATGCACGCCGATGGTTGCCCCAATCTGCCGTACCGGTACCTCCACCGCCGCGCAAAAATCCCTGAGCATTTCCACAAGCTGGTCCCGGAAATGGCGGGCCTCCTGCTCGTCGTAGCCATAGCCCACCACAAACCGGTAGGTCTCTGGGTCCTCCTGGCCCCCCGCAAAATGCCGGCGGGCCAGTTCGATGAGCCGGGCTTTGCCCTTTTCCCGGCTGCGGAAGATGCCGGCGGGGAAGATTTCCCCTTCCTTCAGAATAATCAGCGGCTTGATCCCCAGGGCCCCGGACACCACGCTGGCCACTTGACCAATGCGCCCGCCCATTTGGAGATAGTCCATGCTGCCCACGGTAAAGATGATGCGCCCGGTAGGAATAACCCGCTCCAGCCGCTCCACCGCCTCCTCCAGGGTGCAGCCCTCGTCCCGCAGGCGGACCGCCTCCCGCACCAGTTCCCCCTGGAGCACGGTGTTGACGCGGCTGTTCATCACGTGGATGGCGCAGCCGGGAAACTCCTCCGCTATAAGTCCCGCCGCCGCTGTGGCGCAGCCGTAGGAGCCGCTGAATTTTGTGGTAATGCACACGCACAGCACCGGTGTCCCCGCTTGGGCAAAGGGGCGCAGCAGGGTCATATAGTCATCCACGGAGGGCATGCTGGACTTGGGGAACACGCCGGGGTTTCGGACCATCTCCTCGTAAAAGTCCCGCACCCCGACTTCATAGGCCTCCCGACGGTAGGTCTTGTCATCGAAGGAGACATAAAAGGGCGCCAGGGTCACGTACAGCTGCGCCGCTTCCGCCAGGGAGAAGTCGCAGGAGCCGTCGCTGATGAGGGCAAATTTTGGAGTCATGATTCACTCTTTCCTTTATCGCCAGTTATTCACCGGAGGCCTATCCGCCGGTATTTCTACTATTATACACGCCTTTTCCCCATGGCGCAACCTGTCTTTCCCCGGTTTACAGGGTAATCCGTCGGGTCAGCACGCCGCCCAGGGCGCCCACGGCGACTCCCGCGGCGGTACCGGCGGCCAGCAGAGCAGGCAGGTACCAGATAA
>USMP01000083.1 GCA_900555795.1 uncultured Eubacteriales bacterium | reverse complement strand
CGGCGGAGCCCTTCCGTATTCTCTATCCAGGAATCTGATTTACTACCAGTATGAAAAGCCCCTCCAAGGTCAGGCTGACGCCCCAAGCCGCAGCGGGCAGACACAGGCGCGCCCCAGGCGGCAGCAAGCCGGGGGCAGCCCTCTCCAGAGCCCGGAACTTATTCGTAGGGTGTCACCTTCGAGGCCCGCAGGGTGAAGCAGAACACAGTCCCGTGGGGCGGGTTATCCAGAGCCGTAATGGTCCCGCCGTGGGCTGTCACGATGGACCTGCACAGAGAGAGCCCCAGTCCCAAGCCCCGGCGGCCATCTCCCCGTGCGTTGTCGGCGGTATAAAACATGTCGAAGAGTTTCTCCCGGGCCTCCCCCGGAATTCCCGGGCCGTTATCCGCAATCCGCACCTGAACCAGCGGCCCCTGCCGCTCCGCCGACAGGAGAATATGGGAGCCCTCCGGCGTATATTTGATGGCGTTGTTGACAATGTTGATGACCACCTGGACAATCAGGCGGGCATCCATGTCCGCCATGAGCATGTCGTCCTTCAGGTCCAGCTGAATCTGGTGCTGGCAGGCGTTCCGATCCAGATGGGCCAGCGCCTCCGCAAACACCTCCTCCAGCAGTTCCGGCTGGATATTCAGTTTCATAGAGCCATTCTCCATCCGGGTGATGGAGAGCAGGTTCTCCACCAGGTTGATCAGCCACAGGGCGTCGTCGTAAATAGACACATAGAGGGCCTGCTTTTTCGTTCCATCCAGCACAGCGCCGTTTTCCATCAGGATTCCCGCATTGCCGGAAATGCTGGTCAGGGGCGTGCGCAGGTCATGTGAAATAGCCCGCAGGAGATTGGCCCGCAGGGCCTCCTGCCGGGCGGTCTCCTCCACCTTCTGCTTGGCCCGGATCATCTGCTCCTTTTCCAGCGCCAGGCCGCACTCGTCCAGGATCGCCACCATCAGATTCTTTTCAAAAGCGTCCGGCTTCCAGGGAGGAGGGGCACAGATCCCCGCCACGGCCAGGACCTGCCTGGAGCCACGCACCGCCAGATAGAGGCATTTGGAACTGGGTAGTGTGCCGGTGGTGGCTCCCGCGTGCTTGTTGTTTTTTTGCACCCACTCCGCCACAGCCCGCTCCGGCGGCGCCAGATATTCCGTCATGTCCGTATTGGGCCCGGCCGGGAAGCACATGGCCCCGGCCAGCTGGCCGTTTTCATCCACCGGATAAAGGAGCAGATCCCGTTCCAGCAATTTGCCAAGCTGAGTGGCGGTAACGGAGAGAATGGCCTCTGTCCCCTCCGCCGTCTGCAGCTTGCGGCTGGTCTCCAGCAGGACCTCCGTGCGATAGGCCTTGCTGGCGCTCTGGATCGCCTGCCCCTTGATACGGGTGGTGAGAGAACTGCCCAGCAGCGCCACAAGGAACATAATGCCAAAGGTGGCCACATAGCTGGGATCGCTCATCAGGGAGAAGTAGGGGGAGGTAAAGAAAAAGTTGAAGATGAGAACGGAGAGCAGCGAGGATACCAGGCTGTAGCTGCGCCCCGTTGTCACCATGGAAATTCCCAAAACGCCCAGAATGTAGATCATGATGATGTTGGCGGTATTAAAGCCCAGTCCCCGGAAAAGATACCCCACCAGGGTGCAGGCGGCCAGAATCCCCAGCATCCGCAGGATGTCCGACCAGGAAAACCGTTCGTGGACCGGGAGGCCTCTCCGCTTCCGGCGGGCAATCGGAACGGACTGATCGGGAATGATGTAAATATCCAGATCAGGCGCCAATTCATTGAGGCGGTCCATAAGATTTTTGGAGGACGGCAGAATCCCCCGCCGTCCCGGGCTGCGCCCCAGGACAATCTTGGATATGCCGCTCAGGCGGGCGTACTCCGCGATCTGAATCGCAGGATCGTCCCCGTACACCGTAGTAATACGGGCTCCCAACTCCTCCGCCAGGCGGAGATTGGCCCGCAGCCGGGCGCGGTCCTCCTCGGATTGTCCGGAGAAGTGGGGCGTCTCCACAAAGAGCGCGGTAAAAGCGCCGTGAAAGGCGTCCGCCATACGGGCGGCTGTGCGGATAACCTTTGCATTGGAGGGCGCGCCGGACAGACAGATAAGGATATGCTCCCCCGCCTTAGCCCGGGAGCCGTCCCCAGATTCGGTGCTCCGCTCCAGGCGGTCTGCTGTCCGGCGGAGGGCAATCTCCCGGAGGGCGGCCAGATTTTTAGCGGTGAAAAAGTGTCCCATGGCCTGCGCGGCCTGCGCCTCCCGGTAAATCTTCCCCGCCTGCAGGCGCTCCAGCAGATCCGCAGGTTCCAGATCCATCACCTCCATTTGGTCGGCGGAGTCAAATACAGAGTCCGGAATCCGCTCGGCCACAGTGACGCCGGTGATGGAGGCCACCACATCGTTCAGGCTCTCCAGGTGCTGGACATTGACCGTGGTATAGACGCTGATTCCGGAACGCAGCAGTTCCTGCACATCCTGGTACCGCTTGGCATGGCGGCAGCCCGGCGCGTTGGTGTGGGCCAGTTCATCCACCAGAATAAGCCGGGGCTTCCGCGCCAGAGCCCCGTCCAGATCGAATTCCCGCAGTTCAATTCCCTTGTAGGGAATGGTTTTCTGGGGCAACTGCTCCAGTCCATCCAGAAGCGCCATGGTTTCCGGGCGGGTGTGCGGCTCGATATACCCGGCCACTACATCCACACCGGCGGCCCTGGCCCTGTGGGCCGCCTCCAGCATTGCGTAGGTCTTGCCAACCCCCGGGGCATAGCCAAAAAATATTTTCAGTTTTCCTGAGAACTCCGCCCTCTCCCGCTGAATATTTTTCAGCAAGGCTTCGGAGTCCGGTCTTGTCAGTTCCGGCATAACAGCACCCCGCTACCAATTTGTCCCGTCCAGATCCCGCTGTCCCACAACAGCGCCGGCATACCGGGACATTCTCTGCGGCTATCATATCATACATCGCATCAGAATCCCATTGTTCTTTTCTGCCACGAATTAAGATTGCATAAAAGCGCCCTGCCCACCGGAAGCCTGCTGAAATCCCACTGACGGTACCCGGGATAAAAAATTTAGCCATTCCGTTTACTTTGTACCCAGGGGAAACAGCAGCTTCAAAAATACCTTTTCCGCCGGGCCGCCCCGGGCAATATCGAAGCGCCGCTCCTGTCCCCGGTGATCGACAGCCCGAAACATGCTGCTGTTCCGCTCCACCCGGAACCCAAGTTCCTCCAAAACCATCCGCAGCGCCAGTTCCCACTCCAAAAGGAGCAGCTGCTCTCCTGTGTAGTAGCACTCCCACAGCCAGTCAAACTCCAGCGGCTGCTGACCATCCCGCAAAAATGTGCGCCAGAGCCGGGCCTTATGGGCAATTGTCAGGGTCCGGAGCAACTCCTCATGGGACACCGGCTCCCAGGTCAAATACGCAAACAAGCTGCCCTCCGTGGAAATCATCAGTTCGCTGCCAGCCAGGGCCGCCAGATTCCGGCGAAAAACCGGGCAGCAGTTCCCCCAGGCCGGGACCGCGGCGGCCAGTTCCGCCATGCGGCAGGCGGCATCCCGGTCCGGCCACTCCGCCTGAAGGCCCAGCCCCTGCAGATGGTCAAATTCCCGACCAGATACAGAGCAGCGCCGCGCCACCAGGACAGAGTCCTCCAGGTGGAAGGTCAGTTCCGCAGTTTCCCGGCCCTCCGTGGTCCCAAAAAATTGCATGGGAACCCCGGCCGCCAGCACACCTACCAGCTGCGCAATATCCTGCCACAGGTACGCCCCGTCCCGTTACAGCGGCGCGGTCGGTGGGATCAGACAGCCAGGGCAGCCAGACAGCCAAGGCAGCCAAGGCAGCCAGACAGCCAGGGCAGCCAGGGCAGCACCCGAGCCGCCGCCCCACCGCGTTCTGAGGTTGCGCCTGTCCCATTTGCTCTGACGGCCCCTGGCCTGCTCCGTCTCCCTCACCCCCTCTCACACGTGTACTGTAGCACACTTTCCGATGCATCCCCCCGTGCCGTGTTCCACGGAGTTTTCCACACCGCATCCCCTCCGGATAATCGAACAAACGTTCGTATTTCCTGGCCCGCCAGGGCCATGCCCTATGGAGCCCGGCTGCCTGGGGGTAGAGGGGCAGATACTGCCTGGTGACAATCACAGCGTCTTGGATCCTCTCTCCGTCCACTGTAACGGCGCCTGTCTCCACGTCGACCTCCGCCCCTGGGATCACCTTATAGCCCCCCGCTGTTTCCGCCACAGCGATGGGCTCCAGCAGATCCACCGTTCTGCCGCCGGACAGGGACTGGGGAACGCCCAGAGCCATGCACGCCCTGAAGCATCAGAATGGCAAACAGGGCCAGCAGCCCCAGTGCGTGAAAGGCCAGGGCAGAGAGGAGATATTTTTTCCAGCCCATGTCCTCACCGGGGTCGATCCGCAGCAGCCTGTAAAGCCCGTTTTCACAGGGGCGGACCAGCCGGGAGAGGAAAACCGGCTCTCCCGCCATGACTTTGGCTATGTATCCGCCCAGTGGTATGGCCAGCGCCACCAGGACGGCGAGATAGAGTATGCACTGTACAATTGTGTTCACGGTCTTATACCTCCCTCATCAGCATCCAGCCCAGATAGGCCAGAAGGGCAATCACGAAAATTTCGATGCCAATTAAAACTGTCTGCATAGCGATTTCTCCTTTGTTGTACCCCTATGGTAGCACCCAAAAAATAAAGGTGCCATTTGAGAAAACGGCGCCTTCATTAAAATTTTATGAACGCGGGGCGGCGGCTTCTACGCTGTTTATACCGTTTTTATACGGATTCCAAAACGTTTATTGTACGCATATCTGCAAGGCGGTACGTGGGGACTTTACTGCGGCCCCATGCAAATCAGGCGATGCACTCCCCGCCCTTCTTCCACCCCAGCTACTGAAAGTCGCAACCAAACATTTGATTTCTCGTCGTATTTTGTTGATTTCTCGCCACCTGTATGCTATGCTTTTCCCATATGGCTGTATACGTTTTGTAACAAAATAAACGGGCGAGGTGGCGTATGGGGGTCAATTATAAGCGTCTTTGGAAAATGTTGATTGATAAAGACATGACAAGGACCGATCTGAGAAAGAAAACAGATATTGCGTCAAGCACATTGTCCAAAATGGGCCGCAACGAATATGTTTCTCTGGATGTGCTTGTAAGAATTTGCTGCGTTTTGAATTGTGAACTCAGCGACGTTGTGGAAATAGAAAAATAACGATACACTATAAAAATGGATGATATAAACGTATGAATAAGCAAGAAATCGTCGCCATCAGCCTGTTCTCCGGTGCCGGCGGGTTGGATGTGGCCAGCTTTTTGGCCGGCGTGCCTGTCATCTCAAGCACGGACCTTGATCCTGATTGCATCAAAACCCTGCGGATGAATGCACTCTTTCGCGACGCGGAGATCATTGAGGGCGACCTTCATCAAATTGAAAGTTCCGTATTTCAGCATATACTCAGCAAGCGGGGATACGGGAAGTTCATAGTTATCGGCGGCGCCCCCTGCCAGCCCTTCTCCAAGGCCGGGTACTGGGTTGGCAATCAGACCCGCCGGGGAATCAATGACCCACGGGCAACTCTGGTTGACGAATATCTGCGGGTGGTATGTGACCTGCACCCGGATGGATTCGTCTTTGAAAATGTTGAGAGCCTTCTGCACCCCACCAACCGTGTGATTGTTGAGCGGTTTATTGAAATAATCCGCCAACAGGGGTACTCCCATCAAATTGTACGCGCAAATGCCCTCGATTACGGCGTTCCCCAGAAGCGGCGGCGCCTGTTTATTGTCGGCACAACCGGAACTTTTCGATCCCCGGAGCCCAGGAAAACACACTGTCCAATGGAAGCTTGCAGCCAAACAGGACTCAAGCCCTATGTAAATGCCGGCGAGGCCATTGCGGGATATGACGGGCCAGAGTACTTTGAGCCGGAGGAAGTCACCCAGGGCGGCACCTACTACGAGGATCTGTGCCAGGTCCCCCCGGGCATGAACTATAAGGCCCTGACCGCCTGGTATGGATATGAGAATCCAAAATTTGTTGCAGATAAGCGTTTTTGGAGTTTTCTCCTTAAACTGTCTCCCCATATGCCCTCCTGGACAATCATGGCACAGCCGGGCCCATGGGTCGGGCCGTTTCACTGGGATAACCGCCGCCTTCGCGTCCCGGAAATCGCGGCGATTCAGACCTTTCCAAAGGGCTATCAGTTCTATGGGAGCCGGCGCTCCGTACAGAAGCAGATCGGAAACGCGGTTCCCGCGCTTATGGGCAAGGCAATGATTGCGTATGTGAAAGAGAGTTTGACGGAATGAGCATCAAAGTCCTAAGTATTTTTTCCGGCGGCGGCGGCATTGACT